>JBKPJW010000206.1:0-2016 GCA_046730875.1 Actinomycetota bacterium
GAATGCACCTGCACTGCCTATCATCGCAACAAACGTTAGCGTGACTGCAGCCCAGCCCAGTCCGGCGGCCGCTCCCACCCATCCTGCCAGCGGATAGGTCAGGATGTAGCAGGCGTGCGAGAGTGAAAACTGCGCCGTGAACACATACGGTCGTGTCTCCTCGGTGGAGGCGTTCCGCAGCAGCCGGGACGACGGCGTGAGAATCGTGGAGTTCCCCGCCCCGAGCAGGAACCACAGCGCCAGCAGCAACACCCATCCGGCATCGCGGCCCACTCCCGGTGCGGTCAGAACGATGGTCCCGGCCAGGCAGACGGGTATCAGGGCGGCGCCTGTGAGCATCACTGCCCGGTTCCCGAACCGGTCCAGCACCCGGGGCGCCGTCAGCGCCACGATCATGGACCCGACCCCGAAGCTGGCCAGCGCAAGGGCCAGATCGCTGTCCGGGCGATGCAGGGCGTCCCGGACATAGAGCACCGTGTTGACCAGCACCAGTGCCGTGGGTGCCGCAACGACCAGGTTCAAGGCCAGCAGGGACCGCAACCGCCGATTCCGCCAGAAAATCCTTGCCCCCAGCGTCGTCCGGTGCCACAGCGAAGTCGCCGGCCCGTCGGCGGCCTGGACATTGGGCAGGACAATCATGGCAACCATGACGGCCGAGAAAAGGAAACCGGCTACGGTGCCGATGAACAGATTGTTATAGCTGACCAGAGTCAGCAGCAACGCGGCAATCGCAGGACTGACCAGCGCCTCCATGTCATAGGCCAGCCGTGACAGGGACAGGGCGCAGGTGTAGTCCTGCTCATCCGTCAGGATGGTCGGGATCAGCGACTGAAACGCCGGGGTGAAGGTTGCGGACGCGGACTGGAGCAGGAAGATCACGACATAAATCTGCCAGACGTCCGTGATGAGGGGCAGGCACAGTGCCATAGCCGCGCGGACCAGGTCCGCCCCGATCAGCACCCGCTTCTTGGGCCACCGCGCCGCCAGCGCATTGATGACCGGGGCGAGACCGACATAGGCAAGCATCTTGATCGTCAATGCGGTCCCCAGCACAGCTCCGGCGTAGGACCCGGCCAGATCGTGGGCGAGCAGCCCCAGCACGACGGTGAGGAGGCCGGTGCCGGTCAGGGCGACGATCTGCGCGGCAAACAGGCGCCGGTACGCCACGTTACGGAAAACGGCCAGCATCAGACCCACCCTTCAGGTGCATGGGTGCACCTCTATGCACACATACTACCGGCCAGGTCTGATGCCCTGCCCCCGCCGGGTCCTATGCCTAGTGCATGGTGAAGCGGCGGGCGATCAAAGAATTTACCGCCGGAACCGCTGCCACGCCGCCGATGGCCCGGTTCCGGACCGCCAGGAGGCCGTCCGCCAGGGGCCGGCCCAGGGCCATGTTGATCTCCGCCTGACGTGCGGCCTTGGCCGCCGCCCTCAGCCGGGTTCGTTCGAACATCCGCAGCGGACCGGCGACATCCCGGCCCCGGACTGCCGCCGTCACGATCGGTGCCAGCGCCGCAGCATCCAGCCAGCCCAGGTTCATGCCCTGCCCGCCGATGGGACTGACCTCGTGGGCTGCATCCCCGATCATCACCGTCCGGCCGGCCACCATCCGGCGGGCCAGGCGGGTGCGGACGCCGAAGCTGCTGAGCATGCTGTTGGTCCCGGGGTCGATCTCGAGCCCCGTGCGCTCACGCACGCAGCGCATGAGCCACCGGGCGTCACCGCATGAGCGCGCCGAAGCAGGATCGTCCGGGCCCAGCCGCACCACCCAGCGGCGCAGCCGGCCCGGCAGCGGGAACGACTCCACGATGCCCGCTCCGGCCAGGAACAGCGCGGCATCGGGACCGAAGCCGGTCCCGTCAGCGAAGTCGCCCATGAGGTAGCTGTCCGGGTACACCCTCACGCGCAGGCCGATGCCCTGCAGTCCGCGCACCGTGGAGCGCACGCCGTCGGCGGCAATGACCAGCGGCGCCGTGTAACGGACGGCGCCCCCCGGGGATTCGGCGTCCGCGG
>JBKPJW010000207.1:0-2643 GCA_046730875.1 Actinomycetota bacterium
CCCAGAGGATCGAGGGTTCATGGAAGGGATTCCCGTCAAGCATCACCAAGTCTGCGCAGGCCCCTCGGGTGATCCGTCCAAGGTCACCGCGCCGAAGCAGGGCGGCGTTGGTTGATGTTGCCGACCGGAGGGCGCCGTACACGCCAAGCACTTCACACTGCAGACGGAGTCCGGCCAGTTGCTCATCCTCCAGTTCACCCATGAGGTCTGTTCCGAACCCAATCCGGACCCCAGCATCTCGGGCCAGTGCCACGGCGTTCTTCCCTGCCTCTAGCACTTCCCGGTTCTTGGCCGCTCCCACTTTAGTGAGGCCGACTTCCTCTCCGCGTCGTTCCATGGCTTCGTAGGTCACCAAGGTGGGGACTAGATAGACGTGGTTGTCAGCCATTAGCTGGGCGGTTTCTGCATCCAGCAGGTTGCCGTGTTCGATGCAGCGGACCCCGTTAAGTACTGAATGGCGAATGGCCTCGGGCGAATATGCGTGAGCCGTGGCGTAGCTGCCCCGGCGGGAAGCCTCCTCCGTTACGACGCGGATTTCCGCCGCGCTGTACTGCGGAACCCGAATCGGGTCGACCGGTGAAACGACCCCGCCGGAGGTCATTAGCTTGATGGCGGAGGCACCTGTGCGGAACCGGTGACGCACGGCCCGCAGCAGGTCATCGGCGCCGTCCACCACTTCGCACATGTGCCCGCCATGGAAGCATCCTCCGTCGTTCGCGGTCCGGATATCGCCGTGGCCGCCTGTCTGGCTTAGCGCCGGGCCGGTGAAGAAGTAGCGCGGACCGGGGTACAGCCCCTCCTCGATGGCGCTGGCAAGGCCAACGTCCCCACCGGCAACGTCACGAACCGCAGTGAAGCCGCGGAGCAGTGCAGCCGCGAGGCGCCGTGCCCCGGCAAGTGCGGAATAGCTCAGTGGCCCCGTCTCGTTCCTGGCGGATGTCAGGCTGAGCGCGTAAGCATGAAAATGCGCATCGATAAGTCCCGGAATCACGGTTCGGCCGCCAGCGTCAAGGACGACACCGGTCTCTTCCACCTCCCGCCCCGTGGCGGTGATCCGGCCATCCCGGATGCTGATAGAGCCCTCAATCAGGTCAGGTGATTCACCGTCAAAGATTAGGGCGTTCCGTATTGTCAGGCTTTCCGGAGTGGTCACGTGCGGTTCCTTCGTATTGCCCCGCGGGCGGGCCCCCAATTGATGCCCGCCCGCGAAGGAACTAGTTGGCTGCGGTAAGGGCTTCTTCGAGCAGATGGACAGATCGCCGTGCGACGTCCACGGCTGCGTCCACCGAGCCCTGGTCGTAGCTGCCCTCAGGGCCGAGGAAGTTCATGGAACCGATAGTCTGTCCGTTGCTCACGACCGGAACGTTGACGATGGCCCCGCAGCCCAGTGACTCGATGGTTGCCGAATCAAAGAAGAATGCGCGGACCGCTTCCTTGTCCGCCCCCAGGAACGGCTGCTGTCCTTTGAGCACCTGCTCCAGCCACACCGGGTTCGTGTCGCCGGCGAGGGTCTTCTTCCCGCCTACCGGATAGACAGTGGGATGGGTGGTGTAGACGCGGGCCATACTGGCGCCATTATCGGCAATGACGGAGGCGGTAAAGAGCGTGACACCGACTGCTTCCTGGGCGTGGGAGTAAACGTCGTCGAAGGATTCAAATTGGGAACTCATGGAGTCCTTTCTGTTCTTGATGGGAACCCATCCGCTGGCGCTGCTTAGTAGCCGTAGTGCGTCTTGGCGAAGTCCTCGGTGATGAAACCGTTGACGATGTCGTAGGTTATGTCCTCGCGGGAGCGCTTGGAGACTTCTCCGAAGCCGCCGCCGCCTCCCACGGCGAGGCGGACGACGTCGCCGGCCTTGATCTTGTGGGCGTTCGCCTTCAGGGTGCGGACCTCATCACGGCGGCCGGGGTTGATCACAACTTCGGGGCCCTGGGCGTCTGATCCGCCGAAGAGCCCCCAGGCGGGGGTCTTTGACCGTTCGAACCAGAGCCCGACGACGCAGTCGGCCAGGAATTCGTATTCGCGCACCACGCCGTTGCCGCCGCGGTACTGCCCGGGACCGCCGGAGTTGGGGCGGATGGAGTACTCGTTGATCCGGAACGGGTATCGGGTCTCCAGCATCTCGATGGGCAGGTCCTTGAGGGAGCCGTTGACGTTATTGATCATGGCTGATTCGCCATCCGTGCCCTGCCAGGCGCCCCAGCCGCCCAGGGTTGCTTCCATAGTGACGAAGTTCCGGCCGAAGCGGGTGTCGAAACCGGCGGCGGTGATGATCATTGAGTCACCGTGGCTGGCGCTGGCGACGCGTTCGGGCATGGCCGGGGCCATTGCCTTCGATACGAGGTCGATCAGGAGCCCCAGGTGCGAGAAGTACCACTGGCACGGGGCTGGCGTCACGGCGCCGAGCACTGAGCCGGACCGCACCTGAGTGGTCATTGGCCGGAAAGATCCGCCGTTGGAGTTGGACTCCGGGCTGACGAGGAGCTTGTAGCCCACGCGCAGTGCCGAGACGGCCTGGGCGGCGCCGCAGTTGACCGGACCCATGGTCTGGTCCGCCGAGCCGGTGACGTCGAAGTCAACCGTGTCGCCGGCTACGGTGATCCGCAGCTTGATCGCAATGGGAGTGTCCAGATTGATGCCGT
>JBKPJW010000208.1:0-10526 GCA_046730875.1 Actinomycetota bacterium
TTCGACGCGAAGAAATCTCCGCGGGGAAACGCCCCGGCAACATACTGCGCCCACGCTGAAAGTACGCAGAGGACGCCAGGGAAGGGATAAAGCCATGGGTGCAGGCGAAGGAATGCGTATCCGGTCGTGTGAAGATCTCGCGCCGGGAACCGAAATAGAGGCCTGGCATGACGGCAGGCTTCTCCACCGCGGGCGGGTCACCCAGACAGTTCCGTCGATGAGCATGTTCTGGATCATCGACGCCAGGAGCGGCGCACGAAAGCTTCTGGATGTTGAAGCTTTGGAAGTCGTGTCACTTGTTCAGCCCGCGCCGGCCCCCGGACCTCAAGGGGAGTTCGGCCCGACCTGACGCCGGCCCTTCCGCTTCACCGGGCCAGGGCTTTTTTCTGACGGGATTTGATGGCGGAGCTCTGGCCGCAGTTCGAGCAGGTGATCCGGTAGGTCCTGGATGTGGTGAAGACCGGGATGAAAAACAGCGTGAACTTGGTGGCGCGTTCCTGCAGGTGGTGGTGGACGAGCCGGCCACAGTACTGGCAGGTTGCCGCCCGCCCGGTCAGGTTTTTCAGAGCGGTTTTGAGGCCGAAGAGGAGGAACATCGGTGACGCCTTTCGAAGGGGTTGCCGGTCAGGCCTGCGGCGGGAGCCGGTCGGCGAGGCCGGTGAGCAGGATGGTGATGCCTTCGTCCAGTTCGGCCATTCCGTCGTAGTCGACGAGGACGGGGGCGAGGGCGCGGAGGCGCGGAAAGTCCTTGGGCGGCAATCGGTGCAGGCCAAGGCGGAGGAGGGCTTCGTTTTCCTCCGGGTCCACGATGAACTCCTGCAGTTCGTTGAGGATGTGCCCGTACAGATACCCGTAGTAGGCGCGGTAGACATGGAGGGCGTCCGCCGGGGCGAACCCGGCGTCGATCAGCAGGGACAGAATTTGTTCCAGGGGTCGCAGAGTGCCCAGGGGTCGCAGGCCCAGGGGTGTGGACAGGGGGCGGGTCACGAGCAGCGGTACCACGTTGGGGTGCCGCAGCGCGAGGTCGCGCAGGTCGTGGGCGATGCGCCGGAGCTGTGCCTGCCAGTCCGGGTCATCGGGGAAGATGGCCAGTTCGTTCAGAACGAGCTCTGAGACCCCGTCGAGCAGTGCCGCGCGGTTTTCGGCGTAGCGGTAAAGGCTCATGGGATCCCGGCCGAGCTGCTGCCCGAGCCGGCGCATGGTGAGCGCGTCGAGCCCCTCGGAGTCGACCAGCGCCAGGGCTGCGGACAGGACAAGCTCCCGGCTCAGGCGCTTCTTCGTGCCCGGGGCTGAGGGAGGCACCGGCTTTTCTGCGGGGGACATGGATTCCGATCCGGTCGGATGGCGGGTGGGCCTCATAGAGAGAGGTCGCTCTTGGAAAGTTGTCAGCAGGCTTGCTTACAACGCAGTCTACGCATACAGTCTACGTTGTAGGGAAGTTGTTTATCACCGGTTTCAGAAGCGGGACCCCTGGTGCACACGGCCGTTCAGGCCCCTCACGCCAGTTCAGGAGATCCCATGACGGCACACAATGCTCAGACCCCGGATAATTTCCCAACAGTGCTCCGGCTGTAACCGCAGACGGGACTCTTCCCTCGTGGTGCCGCTGCCCGCAATGGCTGCGCATCAAGATCCAAAGCCCGACAACGTTTCATCCCCGGACCTGCAGTGCTGCAGCATCCGGGACCCTCTTAGCGCCCTGTGCATGGCGTTCAGGTATCAGCTGCTGTAGCCCTCGGCGGCACCAAAACGCACCCAGCGGAAACGAGCCACCCATGGCAGATTCGCAGTACGACCAGTTCCTCCAAGAAGCCACCGCCCCCGAGGCCGCAGCCGATTCCGTCCTCGGACGGGACTGCCTCTATGGCCTGTACACCAGCTGGTGTTTCCTATCCCAGACGGCGCCCCGGCCCGAAGACGCCTTCTGGGCGGCCATGAAAGAGAAAAGGATCCGTCCCGGCCGCACGCCGCTTCGCATGAAGGGTCCCGCGGCTGCCGACTACATCCTGTCCAGCTACCCCGGGCTGGTCTGAGCCACGTGACCGTTACCTCCGGCACGTACCGGCCGCGGAGCGACCACCAACCCCGCGGCTGCCGGCCCTGGTGCGCCCACTGCCACACCGACCGGCACCTCGTGGCAGGCTCCGTCACTGTTCTGGATTCGCGGGAGGAAACCCTCGCCCTCGCGGTCACGTGCACTCGGTGCGACCGCTCCCGGGTGCTGGCAACCACGGCAACCTTCGCCACTGCCATCATGGCCGGCACCAGCTGACCCGCCACGGCACGCCGACCTAGGAGAATACATGAATATCCCTGAACCGCGGGGACCCATCAGCGCCGGACTTCTCGCCGTCCTGACCGGAGAGCCCGGGGCCGACCCCGCTGGCCTGACCGCCCTGCACACGCTCGTCGCCGAGCGGGTGTCCCTGATCGAGGACCTGATCCACGACGACGTCCAGCTCACCTTGTTCTGCCTCTATGAGCTTCACTACGGAGGGCTGGACGGCGTCGATGACCGCTGGGAATGGCACCCCGGGCTGATTGGGATCCGGCACCTGATGGAAGAACCGTTCGAGGCATGGCTGCGCTCCGAGGCCGGTCGGATAACGGAGTCCGTCCCGCGCCCGGATTCCGGGGCCCACGGCAGCGAGGCCACCGCGGCCCTGCTTTTTGATCTGGCGGCACGGGACAGCGGGCCCAGCGTGTCCCGCCACGTGGCGAAGAAGGCGACGGTCGAACAGCTAGGCGAATTCCTGATCCACAAGTCGCTGTATCAACTCAAGGAAGCCGACCCCCATACCTGGGCCATTCCACGCCTCACCGGCCGGGCCAAGGCCGCGCTTGTGGAGATCCAGGCAGACGAGTACGGCGGCGGCCGCCCGGACCGCATGCACAGCGCCTTGTTCGCCCGGACCATGAGGGGTCTGGGGCTCAAGGACAGCTACGGCGGCTACGCCGACGCCGTCCCGGCCATCTCGCTGGCCTCGGTGAACATGATGTCCCTGTTCGGGCTGAACCGGCGGCTCCGCGGAGCCATCGCCGGGCATCTGGCGATGTACGAGATGACCTCTTCACGCCCGAACCAGCTGTACGGGAACGGATTCCGGCGTCTGGGTTTTGATGCGGACGTCACCGGTTACTTCGACGAGCACGTCGAGGCCGACGCCGTCCACGAACAGATAGCGGGCCGCGACCTCGCCGGCGGGCTAGTGGAGGCGGAACCGGAGCTGCTCGAGGACGTTCTCTTCGGCGCAGCCGCAGTGGCCTGCATCGACGTCCGCTTCGCCACCCACCTCATGGATGCCTGGGACAACGACCGCTCTTCACTGCGGCCGCCCGTGCCCGCCACGACATGACAGATCGGAAGCACCCATGAACGATGACCCCCTTCAGCCCGGCAGCGCCTCGCTTGTCCTCTGCCCCGACGGCCCCATCCTGGTCCGCGGCGACTTCGACGTCGTCACACCGTCCGGGGAGCCCGTGCCGCGGCAGCGCAAAACCGTCGCGCTCTGCAGATGCGGTGCCTCCGCGATCAAGCCCTACTGCGACGGCACACACAAAATGATCAACTTCCGCACAGAGACCCCCGACACCAAATCCGCGCCAGGCCCGACGAGGACGTAGGACGGTAAGGCAGAGAAGGCTAGCCCTGGGTAAAACGGGCGAAACCGGCGTGAACGTCACGGACTATAACGGATCCGGCGCCGAGGAGCTCCGCCTTCGCTCGAAGTTGCGCCATCAGATCCTCGGTCGGGCGGCCGAATATTTCGATTGTTCTTAGCTTGACGAGCGGAGCCACTGGCCGGAACTTGGGGCCCGCCACCTTCATATGCAGCTCCAATGAGGCTACGTCGGGGTGGAAGTGGAGGACGCTCATGGTGGATCCGTCCTCCGAGAAACAAACGCAGTAGGAGATGATCCGCGGCTCATTCTGCTCAACGAATGCGGCTAGCTCGGCCATGGCTGCCTTGAGCTCCTCAAGTTTGCCGGCCCGGACGTCGGAGGTATCAAGGTAAGCGATGGAATCACCCATGTCATCTCTCCGTTGACGGTCCTGGCTGAACCTCTAGACCTGGCTCTTAGGCACAATTGTCCTCTCAATCCTCGATGAAAGGGCGGCGTTCTTGGCGACCAGAACCTCAGCCGGCCCGGCCCTGAACTTCAGAGCCGGGCCGGCGTCCGCCCGCACCATCTGTGCCAGGTCTTACGGACCGGCAGACGTCGGATCGTCCGGCGGCGTGCTGAACGATTCGATAATCCTGATCAGCTCTTCTTCCAGTGCGGACCGGGTTGCAGGATCCACTGGCAGGAGCTTCCCCTCGATGTGGAGCGCGTTATTTAGCGCGGTGCGGCCCGCCGGGGTAAGGGCCACTTCAATTCTGCGCCGGTCTGCGGGATCGCGGGTGCGGGTGATGAGTCCGGCCGCGTCGAGGCGGACCAGGACCTTGCCGATGGTCTGGGCCTGAACTTTGATGTGCGCCGCAAGTTGTTCCTGGCTCCGCGGCCCTGAGGCGAGTCCTTGGAGGGCGATGACAGCGGCATGGGTCAGACCAAGGGCTGCGAGGGCCTGGTCCTGACTACGCTGGACCAGCCGGGCCGCCATCGCGAGAAGTTGGTGCGTGTTCCACGATTCGCCTGTCGGATTCGGGACCATCTTCTCCTGCATTCCTAGGGGTGGTCGGATAGCCGGCGCGAGTGCACGAAGCGCCAGGGTCGAGGGCGGTAACCCTGGCCTCTGGCATCCTGTTCAACGGCGCGGGATCAGCGGCGGGGACCGTCGACGCCGTCGGTTTCAGTGCGCTCCTTGCGGACTTCCTCATCGACGGGACCTTGAACGTGTTCCGTGGTGAGCATGGTGTCTCCTTGGATCGTGACGGCGCGGGGGAGCCGCGTGTGGAGGCCATCTGCTGGACCTCCGAGAACCAATAATAAGCACACTTACTGTTATTTTGAAAGCATGCTTAGTAATTGACGCTCGCGACGCGCTCAAATCGGGAGCGGACGTCAGGTGCCAGGGGTTGTGAGGATCACGAGCTGCCGGGCCGCTCGGGTCATCGCGACGTACCGGTCCACGGCGCCTTCAATGCCCGTGCCGAAGCCCTCCGGGTCAACGAGAACCACCAGGTCAAACTCGAGCCCCTTCGCCAGTTCCGGTAGGTGGATCCGTGCACGACGAGGATGCCGCTGCTGCGGATGGAGGTGGGCGCATTGGCGTCCGGAAGCACGGCCCTGATGACCGGCTCGGCCGGAGCTATGACCTCCTCCGGCCTTCGGTACTTAATGTTGAGGCCCGCTATGAACACGCGGGTCAATCCGACCCGCTCAAGCCGTTCCGGCCACGACTCCGGGAACCCGTGCCTGGCCTGGGCGCGGTCCCCGACGACGGTGAAGCTCCGGTACATCATCGCCGTCGTATTGTCCACGAGGATGGCGAGCAGCTCCTCCCAGATCTCATCGCGCACCTCGTTGAAGGCGTGTCGGCCTTCATCCCCTCGGAAGGCGGCTGCTCGTAGAACCGGATGGCTGGCTCGATCGCCTTCACCATGTCCGCGGACGACTTCAGGAGGGCAACGTCCGGGGGCTGCTGCCCAGGCTGGCGATGAAGGCGGAAGGGTCCTCGAGGGCGGCTTGCCCAACATAGCCGTCCGGGGTGAACACACACCTCGTCCCAGTAGTCGCTGATTCGACCGCGGGTCCAGCGGTACCTGCGGCGGTTGAAAGTAGGGAGGAACGTGTTGCCTCCGTTCTCCTTAGCCCGCCATTCCGAGGCGCGCGTATGCCGCCCCTGTCAGGGGCCGGAGAGGTCTGAGTGCTAGGACACGGCGGACAGGGTCCGGTTCCCGGGCCGCTGGGCCTCCGGATCGGCAATTTGTAGTTCGGACCGTCGGACGGCCAGGACTGTGACGTCGTCCGGGCTGCTGGTTCCGGCGGCCCGCCGTTGGATTGCCTTGACGACGTCTTTGGCTGAGGCGGCGCTGAGGGCCAGTTTGGCCACCTCCGTGATGGCCGAGAGCGTACCGTCGTAGAGGTCCAGAACGCCGTCGCTGAAGCTGACGATCATGTCGCCCGGGTTGAGCCTGATCTCCGTGGATGTCCAGGTTGCGTCCGGCATCAGGCCCACGGGCTGTTCGTGGGAGGAAAGCCGCTCCCACGTGCCGGAGCCGCGGACCAGAAGGGTGAGGCCGTGACCGGCATCGGAGAATAGAACCCGGCCGTCGGTGGCGCGGAGCCTGGCGTGGAAGAGGGTGGCGAAGGAGGCGGCCTGGCTGAGCTCGGTGGCGAGGCAGTCCGAGGTCAGGGTCAGCGCCTTGACCGGGTCTTCGCTGTTGCGGGCGCTTCGGATGACCGCCCGCGTGGTAGCTGCAATCATGCCCGCGCCGGCTCCCTTGCCCATGACGTCGCCGAGGGTGAACCCGAGTCCGCCGTCGATGGCGTACCAGTCGAAGAAGTCCCCTCCGACGGCCTTGGAGGGGATGCAGGCGCCGGCGGTTTCGTAGCCGGGAAGGGGCGCGGCTTCTTTGGGCAGCAGGAATCTCTGGATTTGCGCTGCCCTGCTCAGTTCTTCCGCGGCGGCGGCGGCCTCTTCGCGGGCGGCGCTGAGGCGCTGGCGGGCCCTTGATGCCAACGCGCTGACCACGGCTGCAGCGAGAGCGAACACGAGCGTGCTGTAGAGGCCGCGAAGGAGCTCGTTGGGGTTGTTGTCGGTTTGGGCGCCGAGCGCGAAAGGCACCAGGATCGCCAGCACAGTGCCGAGGATGGCGAAAAGGGCGTAGCGGCGTCCGGCCATGGCGGCGAACCAGAGGAGCGGCAGCAGGACCAAGGAGGCATAGATGGACCGGCTCTCACCGGTGGCGTGCCGCAGCAGCCCCGCGGCAAGGAAGTCCAGGGAGGGCACGATTGTGGCGAACCGGAGCAGGGAGGGGCGGCTGAAGATGGCCGCCAGCACGGTGGCGACCGCGACCAGGGCTATGCCTGAAATGAGTGCCGTCCCGTTGCTGATGGTCAATGTCGGGATGGTGCCGCTCAGGACTGCGGCCGCAAGGAACAGCGCTGCGATGGGAAGCTGTTTGATCAGAGGCGAAAGCTCATCGAGTCCCGCCAGGGTTCGAACGGATCCGGGTGTCATGCAGTTGCCTTCCTCACGGGCGGCGTTGCAGCCCGTGCCGTGATGGTTTCGGGTCGGCGTCGGACCAGGATGGCGGTGAGATCGTCCTCCGGGTCTATCCGGGCATGCCGACTCCGGAGGATTTCGGTCACCTCCGAAGGATCCGTATCCGTGATGATCCCGGCGAGTTCATCCAGGGCGCTCAGTGTGCCGCCGTAGAGGTCCAGCACTCCGTCGGTGAAGCTGGCGAGCGTGTCTCCGGGTGCCAGTGCCGTGCTGGAGGTGGTCCAGGATCCCGCTTCGCCGATCCCGAGAGGCAGGCCGCTGCCGTGCAGGCGCCGGTGAGAACCGTCCGGGGACACGATCATTGTCAGGCCATGACCGGCGTCGGCGAACCGGAGGTGCCCGGTTGCCGTGTCCAGGGCGGCCAGGAAGGCCGTGGCAAAGGTGGAGGTACGTTCGAGATCACGGGCGAGGAGGCCGCTTGCGATGTCGAGGACGCTGCCAGGGTGGGTAATACCCGTGCTGTGGATGGCGCTCCGTACGGTGGCGGCCATCAGGGCGGCGGCGGTGCCTTTCCCCATCACATCGGCGATGGCCAGGCCCAGGATGCCGTCGGATTCCTGCCATGAATAGAAGTCGCCGCCGACGTCGGCTTTGGGAAGGCAGATCCCCGCCACATCGTAGTCGGGGCCGGCGGGCGCAGTTCCGGGCAGCAGTGCCTGCTGCACGGCGCGGGCGCGGTCACGGTCCGCGGAGTCCTGGATCTCGGCCTCGGCCCATGCCCCCAGCTCGTCGAGTTGTCGCAGCTCGGCGGCGGAGAATTCGCGGGGCCGCGTGTCGAAAAGGCAGAGTGTGCCCACCCTGGTACCGGGCTCGGCGCTGAGGGGACGGCCGGCGTAGAAGCGGACGCCTCGGCCACCGGCGACGTCGGGGAGTCCGGCGAAGCGCCCATCCGCGGTTGCATCGGGCACCACGAGGATCTCGGATGCCGTGATGGTGGCATCGCAGAAAGTTTCTTCGCGGGGAACTACGGATCGCGCGAGGCCCTGCGGCGACTTCACGAACAAGCGGTCGGAATCAATCAGATTGACTGCAGCCACCGGGACGCCGAACAATTCCCGGGCGGCCCTGGTAATGCGGTCGAATCGTTCCTCCGAGGGCGTATCCATCAGCTTAAGACGGTGCAAAGCCGCAATCCGGCCCTGCTCTGTCATGGTTGTCGCCTGCTCGATTTGCACTGATTCCCCGCTTCCGTCAGGTCCCAGCCTATCGGTCGGCCGAGGGCGTTTCCGGACGTGCCTCCGGTGCGTGACACTGGCCGTCCTGGCGGGCCGTCCGGTGTCAGGGCAGCCGGGCTGCCAGGGCGCTACGAAGGGCATCGGCCGAGGTCGGGCTGCTGTTGATCCGCCAGTCCGTCTCTTTATTGAAGTTGAACCAGACTACGCCGGTGACATCGGCTTGGGCAGCCAGATAACTGATGAGGGACGTGTTCCAGGCCGCCTTGGAGCCGCCCTGCTCCGCCGAAGACGTTTCGGCAATGAGGATCTCTTTGCCAGGGGCCACAGTCCGGAGCTGCATGAGTCCATCGCCGAACAGTTGTGCCGGGGAGAGCCAGGTACTCCAGGAAGCGGAGGTACCCCAGTTGTAACCGTCCAGGGCCACGGCGTCGACGTAGGCGGAGCCGGGATAGAGCCCGGCGAGCCCAGTGGCCCCGCTGTAGGGAACGTTGGGATTCCACACCCAGGTGACATTCGTGGCGCCAGCGGCTCCAACGGTGTCGTGGACGTGGCGCCACGCGGCGGCGTAGTCCCCGGGCCCGTTGGAATTCGTCTGCTCGGACCAGGGATACCAGTCGCCGTTCATTTCGTGGCCGAAGCGAAGCATCACGGGATGCCCCCACGCGCCGAGCGCCTGACCCCACTGGCGCAGGTACGCGTCGAAGTCCCCTGCGGCGATCCGGTCCAGTGCGTAGGCGGGCTGACTTGTGCCGCCGCCCCAGGTCCATGGTTCCCAGGTAAGCAAGGTGATGGCCCCGCGGGCCCGAACCGAGTCAAGTTCAAACAGCGGCGGAGCCTGGCTGAAGTCCTTGTAGGACAGGACTATCGACGGCGCCTCGCCCGCCAGGGAGGCGACGTCATCGAGTTCGGCCGTCGCTGCAGCGCCGCCTGGGGTTCCGGCGCCGAACCGTAGCCGGGCGGCAGAAATGGCAGGCGGCAGCGGGGCAGCCGGCTGGCCCCCGGTCTCCGGGGACGGGACAAGGGTAAATGAGGCTGACGCGGAGGCCTTCCCGGCAACGGCCTGGACCTGTATCAGCGGGGTTTCGGCATCCGGCATGACCAGCTGAACCGCGAAAGAGCCTGCGGCGGTCGCCGTGAACGCGATGGTTGCGGCCCCACCGCTGAGCGTCCCTGCGGATTTCTTGGGAAACCCGGTCCCGGTCACTGTGACCATGGTTCCTGCCGGTCCGGAGGCCGGGCTGAGGCTAACCGCCGGTGCCGTCGCGGCCTGCGCGGGCACCGCGATGGCAGGTAGAAAACAGGACACCGCGGCCAGTACAAGAATGATAAATCTGAACAACCGCATGGATCCCCTGACTGGCTTCCGGTCTGCCTTCGCCTCGACGGCGGTCCAGGCGCGCCTAACAGCGGGCCGCCCGCCGATGACCGTCAAACAAGTGTGCAACGACGCCCGTCCCCCGGGGTACGTTCAGGGGCGCAGGATTGTCGAAGGATCGGCGCAGTATTCAGGCAGGCGTCATTCAGGCAGGCGTCGCGTCCCGGGACAGGACCCAGATGTTGGTACCGTCCTGGCGGGCGAAGGTCACCGTGGTGACGAGGGCACGGATAAGGGCAAGGCCCCGTCCGGACTCCGCGTCCGGCCCGGGCATCCCTTCCGCGTCCCCGCCCAGTTCCGGGTCGGTCGCGCCGAACGCGCTGACCTCAGCCCGAAGACTATGTGCTCTGACGCAGATGTCGACTCCCAGCTCGACCGGGGCGGGGGAGTCGGGGATGGCGTGCTGGACGATGTTCGTCGCCGCCTCGATCACGGCAGTGGCAAAAGTCATGCGGTCCAAATCCGGGACGAACGAGGCATCGTTCCACAGCTCATCGAGCAGGGCGTGAACCGCCTCGATGGACTCCGGGGCGGCCTGATCGCGGAAGCTCCGGCGGGCAATGACGTCAGTCATCTCCGAATGCCTCATCCGCGGAGGCATAGGATGTCAGAACCCGGTCCATGCTGGTCAGCTCCAGCACCATCTTCACCTGAGGCTGGACGGCCGCGATGCGGAGATCCCCGCCGGCCTGCCGGGCCGCCTTGAGGCAGCCGATGAGCGCGCCGAGTCCGGAGGAATCCATAAACGTGGTCTCCTGCAGGTTGACGACGATCCGGTTCGAGCCGGAGGCAACAACGTCGGCCA
>JBKPJW010000209.1:0-9682 GCA_046730875.1 Actinomycetota bacterium
GGCTTAATTGTCGTCGGCAGCGTCAGATGTGTATAAGAGACAGCACCCACACCGTCATGATGCCCGCGCCGATCACCAGCAGGACGGCCTTGATGATCTGGACCCAGGTGGTGCCCTTCATGCCGCCGATCAGTACATACATGATCATCAGGGCGCCGACGACGATGATGACCAGCGCCTGTCCGCCCCAGTCGCTGATGCCAAGGAGCAGGGAGATCAGTGTGCCGGCTCCGGCCATCTGGGCCAGCAGGTAGAAGAAGCAGACGACGAGGGTGGAGATGGCCGCCGCGATGCGCACGGGGCGCTGCTTGAGCCGGAAGGAGAGCACATCGGCCATGGTGAACTTGCCCGTGTTGCGCAGCAGTTCGGCGACCAGGAGCAGGGCGACGAGCCAGGCCACGAGGAATCCGATGGAGTACATGAAACCGTCATAGCCGTTGATGGCGATGGCGCCGGTGATACCAAGGAACGAAGCTGCGGAAAGGTAGTCGCCGGCGATGGCGGTTCCGTTCTGCGAGCCGGTGAAGGACCGACCGGCGGCGTAGTAGTCGGCGGCGGTCTTGTTGTTCCGGCTGGCCCGGAAGACGATCACCATGGTGACCGCCACGAACAGGGCGAAGATGCCCATGTTCAGCAGGGTGGTGTCTTTGAGTGCGGCGACGTTGACCGCGGGAACCATGAGTGTCATTGTGCTGAACCGCCCACCGGGTTGCCGTGCGTGTCGAATTCGTGGCCCTCGATTTCGTGGCGGATCTCCGCGGCGATCGGGTCAAGTCTCCGGTTCGAGTAGCTGACGTACCAGCTGGTGATGGCGAACGTGGACACGAACTGCAGCAGGCCAAGGATCAGGCCGATGTTGATGTTGCCCCACACCTTGGTGGACATGAATTCGACCGCATAGTCGGCCAGCAGGACGTAGGCGAAGTACCAGAGCAGGAATGCAATGGCCATCGGAAAGACGAAGCTGCGGTGACGTTTGCGCAGTTCCTGGAAGCGCTCCGTCGCTTGGACTTCCTTGAAGTCCACGGCCGCCGCGGGGGCCGTTTCTTGGGCGTCGTGACCCATCGTTCCTCCTCATTGAGACTGGCGAGTCCACACCGGCTGCCTTGACCTGATGGAAACAGTCCGGCCAATGTGACTGTCATCACTGTGTACCTTGGCATGCGGTGCGTTCCAGAACCCGCGCCGCCCGGGTCGCCCAACGGTCCCCATGCTGCGCCAAACGGCGCCTTGGGCGCCGCCCGGGATGCCGGTCCGGGCCCGGCGGTAGGCTGGGCACCATGCCGGATTCTCCCTTGTTCACCGTCGCCGCCGTCGCAGTGATTGCCATGGCAATCACCGTCGTCGTCGCCGTGGGGCTCAAGGTCCTCCGTTCCTTCCGGGACCTCGGCACCGATGCGGAGCGGGCCACGTACAAGACGCTGCATGCCGCCTCCCGTGCAGGGCAGTACCTGCGAACGGGCCTGAACCCTGCCGGCGCGGCAAAGGCCAGCCGGCAGTTACGTAGCCTCCTCGGCTGCGACGCCCTGGCCATCACCGATACAACCGGCGTGCTCGCGTGGGACGGCGACGGCGAGGAGCTCAGGCCTGTCCTGATGGGGCTCGCGTCCAAGGTGCTCGACGGCGGCCACCTCGCCGTGATCCCGGCGGGCGAACTCCAGCTGCTTGCCGCGGGGTATGCGGGCCGGACGCTGACGCCTGAGGCAGAGCGCGCCGTCGTGATCGCCCCGATCAAGGCCGGTTCCCGCGTGGCCGGGGTGGTGGCCGCCTTCGCGCCGGCCGCCGGCGCCGGTCTGGTCCGCGCCACCGGCGAGGTGGCCGACTGGGTGGCCACCCAGGTGGAGCTCGCCGAGCTTGACGCCTCCCGCACGCTTCTGATGGAGGCGGAGGTCCGGGCCCTCCGTGCCCAGATCAGCCCTCACTTCATCTACAACTCGCTCAACGCGATCGCATCCTTCATCAACACGGACCCGGTGCGGGCACGCGAACTCGTCGTCGAGTTCGCCGACTTCACCCGCTATTCCTTCCGCCGCCACGGCGATTTCACCACCCTGGCCGAGGAGCTGCGCTGCATCGACCGCTATCTGCTCCTCGAGCGTGCCCGGTTCGGGGACCGCGTTCAGGTGAGCCTGCGGATCGCTCCGGAGGTCCTCAGCACCGTGATCCCCTTCCTGAGCCTGCAGCCGCTCGTGGAAAACGCGGTCCGGCACGGGCTTGAGGCCAAGGAGGGTGCCGGACACATCTCCATCACGGCCAACGACTCCGGCGCGTTCGCGGAAGTGACGATCGAGGACGACGGCGTGGGCATGGACCCGGACGTGCTGCGGTCCGTCCTTGCCGGGCACAGCGACGGCGAACATGTGGGGCTCCGCAATGTCGACGCCCGCCTGCGGCAGGTTTACGGTGATGACAACGGCCTTGTAATCGAGACGGCGCCCGGGGAAGGGACCCTGATCACCATGCGCGTGCCGAAGTCCCAGCCGCGGCACGACGCCTGATCGCTGTCCCGGCGCTCGGCTGTTCAGAAAGCCTGCGGCAGTAGGCTAGATCCATGATTAATGTCCTCGTCGCCGACGACGAGCTGCCCGCCGTCGAGGAACTGGCCTTCCTGCTCGGCAGGGACGACCGGATCGGCGCAATCCACCGTGCCTCCTCGGGCGCCGAGGCCTTGCGGGCGCTTGAAGCCGAAAACGTCGACGCCGTCTTCCTCGACATCCACATGCCGGCGCTGTCAGGGCTGGATATTGCCCGGGTCATTTCCCGCAGCGCCCATCCGCCCGCCGTGGTCTTCGTGACCGCGGACGAGGACTGCGCGCTGGAGGCGTTCGAGCTGGCGGCCGTGGACTACCTCCTCAAACCGGTGCGCACCGAACGGCTCGCCAAATCGATCGGCCGGATCTGCGACCTGCTCAAGGAGGGCGCACCGGCACCCGAAATGATCACCGTGGACCTGGGCGGGACCACCCGGATGATCCGGCGCGACGACGTCACGTACGTCCAGGCGCAGGGCGACTATGCACGGCTGCACACCGCGGACGCGAGCTACCTCATCAGGGTTCCGCTGGCCGACCTCGAGCAGCAGTGGGCCGACGCCGGATTCCTCCGCATCCACCGCTCCTACCTGATCGCGCTGGGCCACGTCAGCCACATGAAGCTCGCCGCAGCGCGGCCCAGCGTCACGGTGGCCGGGGCCGAGCTGTCCATCAGCCGCCGGCACCTGCCGCCGGTCCGGGAGAAGCTCGAGGCAACCCGCATCCGGCCGCAGGCATGACGCGGGTCCGGGTCACGGCCCCCAGGACCGTCAAGGCAGGCAGCGCCACATCGGGCAGCGTCACATCGGGCAGCCTCGCCCTGACCGGTGCGCGCTCAGCGGCGGCCTCGCGCGAAGCGGCGGAGGAATCCGACGCCGGACAGTTGTTCGTCCGCTCCCTCATCCGGTCCCAGCTGCGGCTGGGCCTCGTGGTGGCCCTGGGGTTCCTGCTGATCCTGCTGGCCTTCCCCCTTATGCTGGGCCTGGTTCCGGGCCTGGCGGACTCCACCATTGCCGGTCTTCCCTTCGACTGGGTCCTGCTGGGTGCCGGGATCTATCCCGTGATCGGCCTTAGTGCCTGGCTGTACGTGCGGACCGCGGCCAGGAACGAGGCCCGCTATCGGGACCTCGCCGGCCACAGGTGAGGTCCCGGATGGCCGAAGAGAGTGACGGACAGCCCGGTGGACGGCCGAGGGCCCGGATAGGCGGAACGTGAACCCGGTCGTTGGTGTGGCGGCAGTCGCCGCCGTTTCGCTTGCCACGGCCGTCATCGGGTTCTACGGGTTGCGGATCTCACGCACCACCGGGGACTTCTACGTGGCTTCCCGGACGGTCAAGCCGTGGTGGAATGCCTCGGCGATCGGCGGCGAGTACCTGTCGGCAGCGAGCTTCCTGGGGGTCGCCGGGCTTATCCTCCTCTCCGGCACTGATGCCCTGTGGTATCCGGTGGGTTACACGGCCGGATACCTGATGCTGCTCTTGTTCGTCGCCGCTCCCCTGCGCCGCTCGGGCGCCTACACGATTCCGGATTTCACCGAGGCGCGCCTCGATTCGCGGGCTGTCCGCCGCGTCACCAGCCTGGTGGTGGTCCTGGTCGGCTGGCTTTACATCGTCCCGCAGCTTCACGGCGCTGCCCTGGCAATCCGGATCACCACGGGCCTTCCGGCGTGGGTGGGCCCGGTGGCGGTGATCGGCGTCGTTTGCATCACCGTGGTGGCGGGCGGAATGCGCTCCATCACGTTTGTCCAAGCGTTCCAGTATTGGCTGAAGCTGACCGCGGTGGCGGTGCCGGTCGTGTTCATGCTTCTTGTGCTGGGCGGCAGCAACTCCGCCGCAGCGGCTGCCCCCGCCGTCAACCCGACGGCACTGGCCCCCGCGGGGCCGTATCAGACCATTTCGCTGCTCGTGGCCCTGCTCTTCGGAACGCTCGGGCTGCCGCACGTGCTGGTCCGCTTTTACACGAATCCGGACGGGCAGGCGGCCCGCCGGACCACCCTGATTGTCCTGGGCCTGCTCTCGGTCTTCTACCTGTTCCCGACGGCGTACGGCATGCTCGGGCGGACGTTCGCGCCGGCCCTTGCCCAGAGCGGGCAGGCCGATGCCCTGGTACTGCTGCTGCCCGGCCGGCTGATCGGCGGGATGGCCGGCGACCTGCTGTCCGCACTCGTAGTGGCCGGGGCATTCGGGGCGTTCCTGTCCACGACGTCCGGCCTGGTGGTCTCACTGGCCGGTGTGATCAGCCAGGACGTGTTCGGCGGGAGTGTGCGGGGTTTCCGGCTGGCGGCACTGATCTCATCCCTGGTGCCGCTCGGAATCGCGTCCATGACCGAATCGCTGGCGCTGGCCGGCAGCGTGGGGCTCGTGTTTGCCTTCACCGCGTCCACGATCTGCCCGGTCCTGCTGCTGGGCATCTGGTGGCGGCGGCTGACGGACGCGGGGGCAATCGCCGGCATGGCGACCGGCGGCGTGCTCTGTGGCGGCGCGATGGTGGCCGGTTCCATGCTGGGCGCCGCGCACACCCCGTCGTGGCTGGCGCAGCCCGCCGCCTGGACGGTCCCCGCCGCGTTCGCCGTCATGGTCCTGGTGTCCCGGGCCACCCAGGCCCGTGTGCCGCGGACCATGACACGCCTGATGACCCGGCTGCACACCCCGGAAAGGCCGCTCGCGACCGAGCGGTGACTCTGGAGCGATTCTGGAACGGTGATCCGGCGTCGGGGGCCGCCGCCGGGCGAGCCGCCCGGCGGCCGGGCCGCTCGGCTGGAGCGGTGATCCGGCGTCGGCCGGTATTAGTCGATGGCCGCCATGAGTTCGACGGCGCGTTCCAGGAACGCGTCCACCTGGCTTTCCTCATAGCCTTCCCGGCCCACGGCGGGGCGGAACACCGCGCGCCGGACGTTGTCCACGCTCAGCGGCTGGTCCTCCTCGAGGTAGCCGATCAGCTCGTGGCACAACTCGTCCACGTCGGTGGTGTTGTAGCTGCGGGCCTTGGCCTTGGACGGGCGGCGGAAACGCTGGCCGTCCGGGCGGTGCAGGCGGCCGCGCAGGACGCCGGCGAGCCGGCCGATTTCGCGCAGCCAGGCTTCCTCGCCGCGTTCGGCAACCAGCTCATCGCGCTCCCGCCGGGCGAGGGCGTCCTCGAGCCGGTCCAGGGCGGCATCCACGCCGGCTGCAGCGTAGCCGCCCTTCACGGGATCGAAGGACACGGCGCGGACGTCAGCGCTCTTGATCGCGCGGGCGGCCGGGGACTGAGTTTCGAATGACACCCGTGCGCGCTGCAGGAAATCGTCGACCTGCTTGGCGTTGTAGCCGTACTGGTTCCGCTGCACGCGGTCAAAAGACGCAGGAATCTGCCGTTGAATGTCCACTGTTACTTTGTTCCTTTGATGCCGTTCGGCTGGTTTGCTCGGCACCATTCTAGGCGCCGGAAGTGCTGGTCCGGGTGCTTCCAGGTGCCGCGCCTACGTGCCGGCGACGGCGGAGAAGAGGATGAACGCCACCGGTGAGGCGAAGACAATCGAGTCCAGGCGGTCCATGACGCCTCCGTGACCCGGAAGGATGCTGCTCATGTCCTTGATGCCGAGTTCGCGCTTGACCATGGATTCGGCGAGGTCGCCGGCGGTCGCGGCCGTCACCATGCCCACAGCGATCACCACGCCGAACCACCACGGCCTGCCCAGCACGAAGACGGTGGCGAGCACGCCCACGATCACGGCCCCGGCGATCGAGCCGGCGAAGCCTTCCCAGGTCTTCTTGGGGCTGATTTTGGGTGCCATCGGATGCTTGCCCAGCGAGGCGCCCACGAGGTAGCCGAAGGTGTCGTTGGCCACCACCAGGAGCAGCAGCGTCGCGATCTGCCAGGCGCCCTGCGGAATCACCCCGTCAGGCCAGAGGCCGATCGGTGTGTCGCCGTCGGCAGTGTGCAGCATCAGCGACGCGAAGCTGATCAGGAACGGCACCCAGGACAGGGTGAAGACCCCGGCGAAGATGCTGCGCGCCGAACCGGCGGCGCCCTCCACGGTCCGCCACAACAGCACTGCCACGCTGCTGACGAGCATCGCAAACAGCAGGCTTTCCAGGCCGCCGAAGTAGGCGGCGATCGGCATGCCGACCGTGCCGACCATCACCGGAACGATCGGCATGCGGGTGCCGGCGGCCTCCAGCGCGCGGAAGATCTCCCAGACGCCGAAAATCGCAAACGTGGCTGTGATCAGGACAAAGCCGAGCGGGAGGAACAGCAGACCGCCGAGGACGCAGGCGAGCATGCCAACGCCCACCACTGTGGCGGCGGGCAGGTTCCGTCCCGCTTTGGGCGTCGGGTTTTCGCCCTGTCTCCCCCACCTCCGGGCGCGCGGCCCGGAGGCCTCCTTTGCCTGATTCATCAGACCTCGAGCAGCTCAGCTTCCTTGCGCTTGAGCAGCTCGTCGATCCCGTCCACGTGCGCCTTGGTGATGGCGTCCAGTTCCTTCTCGCCGCGCGCGCCCTCGTCCTCGCCGGCGTCGCCGTCCTTGACGAGCTTGTCCAGCGTTTCCTTGGCCTTGCGGCGGATGTTGCGGATGGAGACCTTCGCATCCTCACCCTTGGACTTGACGATCTTGACGTATTCCTTGCGCCGCTCGCTGGTCAGCTCGGGGATGGTGATCCGGATGACGTTGCCGTCGTTGGAGGGGTTGGCGCCCACCTCGGAGTCGCTCAGGGCACGTTCGATATCCCGCAGGGCCGTCTTGTCGTACGGGGTGATGAGGATGGTCCGGGCGTCCGGGACCGCGAAGGAGGCCAGCTGCTGCAGAGGCGTCGGAGTGCCGTAGTACTCGACGATGACCTTGTTGTACAGGCCAGGAGTAGCGCGGCCCGTCCGGATCGAGGCGAAGTCGTCCTTGGCTACTTCAACTGCCTTGTCCATCTTGTCCCCGGCTTCGAGCAAGGTTTCTTCGATCACGGTCTCTCCTCAGAAATTGATGCGTCCCGGCGACCGGGCCGCGGCACGTTTTTCTTGTGCGCCTGTGTCTTCCGCCTGGCGGCGGAATGGTCCTGAAAACATCCTAGCCGTTGCTAGGGGGTGACGACGGTGCCGAGGTCTTCGCCGAGGATAGCGCGGGTGACGTTGCCCTCGCCTTCCATGCCGAAGACCACCATTGTGAGTTTGTTGTCCTTGCACATGGTCATCGCGGTCTGGTCCATCACGCGGATATCACGTCGGAGGGCATCGTCGTAGCTGAGGCGGTGCAGCTTCTCCGCCGTGGGGTCCTTCTTCGGGTCGGCCGTGTAGACGCCATCGACGCCGCTCTTAGCCATCAGGACGACGTCGGCGTGGACCTCCAGGGCCCGCTGGGCGGCCACCGTGTCCGTGGAGAAGTAAGGCAGGCCGGCGCCGGCGCCGAAGATAACAACGCGGCCCTTTTCCATGTGGCGGATGGCGCGGCGGGGAATGTACGCCTCGGCGACCTGGCCCATGGTGATGGCGCTCTGCACGCGTGTTTCCACTCCGGCCTGCTCCAGGAAGTCCTGAAGCGCAAGGCAGTTCATGACGGTTCCAAGCATGCCCATGTAGTCAGCGCGGGAACGGTCCATGCCGCTCTGGGACAGTTCGGCGCCGCGGAAGAAGTTGCCTCCGCCGACGACGATTGCGACCTCGACGTCGGGAACTGCGGCCGCTATCTGCTTGGCCACGCCGCGGACGGTGTCCGGGTCAACGCCAAGTTTCCCGCCGCCGAAGACCTCGCCGGAGAGCTTCAAAAGGACGCGGCGCCTGTTCTTCTTTGGCTGGGCTGAAGTGGTGACGGTTTCCATGGTGCCTTCCCGTTGGTGAACTCTGAGTTAGGTTATCGTGCTGGAGGCCCAAGGCGGCATTCCGGCCGTGACCGGAGCGGCTGCCTTGTGCGTGCATGCAAAAGGGGTGGCCACCGTGGTGACCACCCCCTTAGCGTGTCAGACTAATGTCTGACTGGTGTCTGACTAGGAACCGACGCGGAAGCGCGCGAAGGAAGTTCCCTTGACGCCGGCCTCTTCGAGGACCTGGGCGACGGACTTCTTGGCGTCCTTGGCGAAGGACTGGTCAACGAGGACCTCGCCCTTGTAGAAGCCGGTAACGCGGCCTTCCACGATCTTGGTCATCGCAGCTTCGGGCTTGCCCTCGGCCTTGGCGGTTTCCTCGGCGATGCGGCGCTCGGACTCGACGAGCTCGGCCGGAACGTCCTCACGGGTGAGGTAGTTCGGGGACATGGCGGCGATGTGAACGGCGACGTCGTGGGCTGCGGTGGCAGCTGCTTCGCCTTCGCCGTCGACAGCGAACAGAACGCCGACCTGGGCCGGGAGGTCCTTGGAGGTCTTGTGCAGGTAAGCGTCGACCGTACCGCCCTCGATGCGGGAGATCCGGCGGACGACAACCTTTTCGCCCAGAATGGCGCCCTCTTCGACGACGACCTCGGACAGCGGCTTGCCGTCGACGTCGGTGGCCAGCAGGGTCTCGAGGTCAGCAGCGCCGGACTCGACAGCGACGGCCAGGACCTTATCGGCCAGCTGGATGAACTTGTCAGCCTTGGCGACGAAGTCGGTCTCGCAGTTGACTTCGATCATCACGCCGACGCCGTTGGCGACCTTGGCAGCAACCAGGCCTTCAGCCGTCGAGCGGCCTTCGCGCTTGGTGGCGCCCTTGAGGCCCTTGATGCGGATGATTTCGATGGCCTTTTCGGCGTCACCGTTGGCTTCGTCAAGAGCCTTCTTGACATCCATCATGCCGGCGCCGGTGCGCTCGCGCAGAGCCTTGATATCAGCGGCAGTGTAGTTCGCCATGTGAACCCCTCTGTCTAGAAATTTTATGTGGTGTACGGACCGACAGGACGGCTACTCACCCAGTGAGCGGCCATCCTGTCGGTACCCCTACGCAGCGGACTGCATTCGGGGAGATCCAGATTTATTTGTCTGACTACTTGGCTTCGTCTGCGGCCGGTGCTTCTTCGGCAGCCGGAGCAGCCTCAGCAGCCGGTGCTTCTTCAGCGGCCGGTGCTTCTTCAGCAGCCGGTGCTGCTTCAGCAACCGGTGCAGCCTCAGCGGCGGGCGCTGCGGCAGCAGCTTCAGCCTTGTTGCCTTCGAGGAGCTCGCGCTCCCACTCGGCCAGCGGCTCTTCCGGAGCTTCCGTGGTGCCGGTGGCGCGCT
>JBKPJW010000210.1:0-13675 GCA_046730875.1 Actinomycetota bacterium
AGGCCGTCCTTGGAGACGATGCCGTCGTTGTATTGGCCGTGGACCGTCAATGAACCGGTCCCGGCGATGGTGAGGTCGGCCATCGAGTAGAGGGCGGCGTTGGGGGCGTCGGTTCCCTGGTCCGCATAGCTGGTGGCGTCCTCGATGGTGTTGGCGCTTCCGTCCTCGAGGTAGACGATTGCCTCGTTGGCGCTTCGGACCACGAACGGCGACCCCGTGGAACTACTGAGCTTTGTCCCTTCGAGGATGCGCACCACGTCCTCTTCGCCGGCGGCGATGACCACCTGTCCGTCGGACAGGCTGCCGGAGAGCCGGTAGGTGCCGGCCGCGCTGATGGTCACCGTGTCGACGTCGACCTTGACGGCGTCCGACGTCGATCCGGCGGCCACGGTGCTGGCACCGTCGGCAAGCGTCACGGCCACTTCCTCGGCGGCGTCCCAGGTCAGGTCGTCGGAGTCAAAGTGCGTGTCCTCCTCCACGGAGGCGACCGTCAGTGCGGACTGGGTGCCGGACACCGCCGTGCCGGCCTGGCCGGTGGAGGAAGCCGTGCCGGCCACCGAACAACCGGTAAGCGAGACGGCCAGTGCCAGGGCTGCGACGGAAATGTAGGTGCGGAACTTGTTCCGACGTTCGTGTCCACCTCCACGTCCTCGATGCCGTCCACCACCTGGCCGTCCTGGAGGACGGCCGGTCCGAAGGACAGCGTGTTCCACACGCCGTCGGCCACGAGTTGTTCGGCCGTAGTGCTGGTTTCGTCGTAGACCCTGACGGTGCCGTCCCGGTAGAAGGCCAGACCCTGGCGGGCGCCCTCGTCGCGGTAGACCACGCCGTTGCGGATAACGATTCCGGTGTCGCGGAAACCGTAATAGTCCCCGTTGATGGCGAAGACCGCATCATGGTCAGCCGCGGTGTCCGAGGTGGTCTCCGTGATGTTCTCGCCGAAGCTGTTGTTGGCAAACGCGGACTGCAGGACAGTGGCGTCGCTCAGGACGACGTCGGCCACATAGTAGGTGACGATACTGTCACCGCTGCCGGTGACAACGGTGGAGATGTTAATGCTTGAATCGGCCGAGGTGTACGACGTGTCCGTGGTTTCGGCGGCTGTGTTTGCTGAGTTTTCTGTGTTTGCTGTGTTTGCCGCGTCCGCACCGCCGGAGGTCACACCCTGGCTGGCCTCGTAGGCTGCGACGTCGGAGATTTCGACGTGCTCGAAGACGAAGCGGTCCAGCGCCCAGGCTGTGGCTCCGCCCGCGGAGAGTGTCAGGGCCAGGGTTCCGGCCAGCACGGCGCGCCGCACGCGGCCGCCCTTACGGTGAGTGGTCGTCTCAGGTGTCATGCATTATTTCTAGGCGCCGGACTTATACCGGCCATGAGCCCTTGTTGAGCGGGAGCTGTGAAAGGCCGCCGCTGGACCGAGCCGCTGGAGCGAAAGGATAGTGTGTTCTGGAATCACCAGCCACGCGAAAGGGCGGACGTTGACTGCTGCACTACCGGAACTTGCCGAGGGCGATTTCTACTATGAGGTTCTGGGGGAAGGACGCTTCCGCTCCACTGTTCATGCCCAGGGCGCGTGGAATGAACATGAGCAGCACATGGCCCCCGCGTCCGGCATCATGGCCGATTGCCTGCAAAGGCATGAGCCCCGTGAGGACATGCGCATGGCGCGGCTCAGCTACGAGATCCTCGGCCTGATCCCCGGCGGCGAGTTCGAGGTGCTGACCTCAACCCTTCGGCCAGGACGGACCATCGAGCTGGTGCAGGCCGATCTCGTAGCCGGCGGCCGCACGGCAATCCGCGCCACAGCCTGGCGGATGATCACCTCGGACACGTCGGCGATCGCGGCTTTCGAGGACCCCCGGATTCCGGCGCCGGAAGCCTGCCAACCGTACGACGCCGCAAAAGTATGGCCCGGCGGCTACATCGCCTCACTGCAGATGCGGATCGCCGAGGGCCACCGGGCGGGGTCGGGCACAGTGTGGCTCCGCACCGACTATCCGCTGACCGACCGGGCAGACAGCGGTGACCTTGCCCGGCTGGTTGGGCTGGTGGACACGGCAAACGGCATTGCCGCCCGGGTCCCGCCCGGCAAGGGCAGCTACGCCTTCCCCAACCTGGACCTGCAAATCCACATGTACCGGCAGCCGGAAGGGGAATGGCTGGGGCTGAACAACGAAGTTTCCTTCGGCACGGACGGGATCGGGCTGACTTCCACGGTCCTCCACGATCTCACCGGCCCGTTCGGCCGCGCCGAACAGATACTGACGCTGCGCAAGTCCTAACCTGCGTGAGGTCCTGAACTGGCGCACGACCTGAGTCGTGCGCAGGGCCTAGCTTGTGTGGAAGACGAGCCAGCCGGCCAGCGTGGCCAGCGCCGTCAACACTGCGCCCCAGAGGATGTCGACTACCACGAGTTGCCACGGCCACGTCCTGAGCGTGGCGGCATTGGTGAGGTCGTACGTGGCGTAGGCGAACGCACCCAGGGCGGCTCCGTAGCCTGCGGCGCTGAGCCAGCTGCCGCCGTCGAGCGCCGGACGCAGGGCGAAGAACACGATCCCGGCAATGTAGATCAGGTAGAACGCCACCGCGTAACCTAGATTGGGCTTGTCGGCCATCAGCTCACCAATCTGGCGGCGGTAGAACGGGTTCATCGTCTTGAGCCAGATGGCGTCGATGATGGCGAACGCGGCTGCTACGACGAGGAATTGCAGAATGACCATAAGGGAGCATAACAACATGCCGCAGGCGCCAGCCGGACCCCGGACACTGACGGTGGTGCGGCAGGAGGAGTCGCTCGGCGCCGCCGCCGACCTCGACTTCGTCCTCGGGGTCCTGCAGAAGGTCAGGACCGGTTCGCTGGGTCCCACCCTGCGGCTCTACCGCCCGGTCCCGACGGTCGCTTTCGGGCAGCGCGACACGCACCTGCCCGGCTACGAGGCCGCCGCCGCCGCATGCAGGCAGCAGGGCTTCGAACCGCTGGTCCGGAAGGCCGGCGGCCGCGCCGCGGCGTACCACCAGGGAACCCTCGTCATCGACCACCTGGAACCCGATGCGGATGCGATTGCCGGGGCCAAGGGAAGGTTTTCGCGTTTTGGCGAACTGCTCGCCCAGGCGCTGCGGGACGCGGGCGTGCAGGCAGGAGTCGGGGAGATCCCGGGCGAATACTGTCCCGGGGAGTTCAGCGTGCACGGCAGCAGCCAGGACGCCCCGGAACACCGGATCAAACTCGTCGGCACAGCCCAGCGGGTCGTCGCCGGCGGCTGGCTCTTCAGCTCCGTGATCGTGGTGGAGAACTCCGCCCCGATCCGGGCGGTCCTGGCGGCCAGCTACGCCGCGCTCGGCCTCCAGTGGGACCCGGCGACGGCGGGCGCGGCCGATGACCTTGTGCCGGGCCTCGACGTCGATGCCGTCGAGGCGGCGGTGGTTGCCGCCTACGGACGCTACGCCCCGCTCAGCTACGCGGACTTCCCGACGCTGCTCTAGGGAGTAGTCAGATGCCCGGCGGAGTCGTGAGGGCATCAGGGACTAATTCGGTGAACCCCGCAGTTATGGTGAACAGCGCAGTTTTGGTGAACAGCGCAGTTTTGGTGAACAGTGCAGTTAGGCAGTGGAGCCGGAACCGGTTCTGTATGCAACGCGCTTTGCGCGCCGACGGGAATGAGATCACGTGACGACCACGCCTGCCGACGGAGTCGGCTTCCGCTCCAAGCGCGGACCTGTCCTCATCGCCCTGATGCTCTCGACGGGTCTGGTGGCGATCGATGCGACGATTGTGGCGACAGCGGTGCCTTCGATCGTCAATGACATTGGCGGGTTCACGTCGTTCCCGTGGCTTTTCTCCGCCTACCTGCTGGCGCAGGCTGTCTCGGTACCCGTTTACGCGAAGCTCTCCGACGTCATCGGCCGCAAGCCGATCATGCTGCTCGGAATTGGCCTGTTCCTGCTCGGCTCGATCCTGTGCGGGGTCGCGTGGAGCATGCCGGTCCTCATCGCGTTCCGCGTGGTGCAGGGCCTTGGCGCGGGAGCGGTCCAGCCGATGGCCATCACCATCGCCGGTGATATCTACACGCTCGCAGAGCGGGCAAAAGTGCAGGGCTACCTGGCGAGTGTGTGGGCGGTCTCCTCAGTGGTCGGCCCGACGCTCGGGGGAGTGTTTGCCGCCCTCGGGATCTGGCGCGGCATCTTCCTCGTGAACATCCCGCTGTGCCTGGTGGCAGGGTGGATGCTAACCCGGTCATTCCACGAGAATATCGAGCGCGCGAAGCACCGGGTCGACTATCTCGGGGCGGGACTGCTTACGACCTCGCTCACCCTGCTCATCCTGGGGGCCCTCGAGGGGGGCCAGGCCTGGGCGTGGAACTCCGCCATCAGCTACGCGGTGTTCGCGGGTGGAGCCGTCCTGTTCGCCGCGTTCATCCTGGTCGAGCGGCGGGCGGCGGAGCCGGTCCTGCCCCCGTGGGTTGTGTCCCGGCGGCTGCTGGCTACGACGGCGATGGTCTCCTTCGGTGTGGGCGCGGTCATGCTCGGCCTCACTTCCTACGTTCCCACGTTCCTCGAAGGGGCCCTCTCGACCTCCCCGATCCTGGCCGGGCTCGCCCTGGCGGCGCTGACCATCGGCTGGCCGATCAGTGCGTCCCAAGCGGGCCGCCTGTATCTGCGGATCGGGTTCCGGAACACTGCCCTGATCGGCATCACGGTGACCGTCATCGGTACAGCAGCACTTGCCCTCACCGCCTCCTCACCCAGCGTTGTGTTTGTCGCGGGGAGCTGCTTCGTCGTCGGGCTTGGACTCGGGCTCGTCGCGACCCCGACCCTCATTGCCGCGCAGTCGAGCGTGGAATGGAATGAGCGCGGTGTGGTCACCGGCACCAACCTGTTCGCGCGGTCAATCGGCAGCGCCATCGGCGTCGCCGTGTTCGGGGCGATAGCGAACGCTGTCTACGCCGGCACCCCGCAGGGCGGCACGGATCCGCAGACGATCGTGGCGGCCTCCACCGCCGTGTTCCTGGCCGTTCTGATCAGTGCCGTGCTCACCGTTGCCGCCATTATCGGGATGCCCGCCACAAAGCCCGCCAAGCAGCCCTACGCCTCCGCGCGAGCTTAACCCCAAGGATGCCTCGTTAAGGGGTCGGGCCCTACGGGGTCACGCCTGCCCGTCTCCGGTCCCTACCCCGGCGAGCTCCGCGGAGCCGCCGGGCACCACCTCCGGTGCAGCAAGCGCGCTGCCCAGGTGGCGGTATTTCGCGAGCCGCCGGGGGAGCAGTTCGCTCACTCCGGCGCTGGACAGGGTGGCAAGTTCGTATTCGATGGCCCGGCCCAGGCGCCGGCAGAAGGCCTGTGCCTCGTGGGCGGCGTCGGGGCGTTCGTCCACGATGTGATCCACGAGTCCGTTGGCGTACAGGGAGGCGACGTTGACGCCCTGGGCCTCGGCCATGCCCGGCGCGAAGTCGGTGGTCCGATGGACGATGGCGCTGGCGCCCTCGGGCGGCAGCGGGGAGAGCCAGGCGTGCTGCGCTGCGATCGTGCGGTCTGCGGGAAGCAGGGCCAGTGCCCCGCCGCCGGCTCCCTGGCCGAGCAGGACGGACACCGCGGGGGAGCTGAGCCCGATGAGGTCGTGCAGTGAGCGGGCGATCTCGCCGGCCAGGCCGCCTTCCTCGGCCTCCCGGGACAGGGCTGCGCCGGCGGTGTCGATGATGGTGACCACCGGCAGCCCGAGCTCCTCGGCCAGGCGCATGCCGCGCCGGGCCTCCCGGAGCGACGCCGGCCCCATCGCCGACTGTCCCCGTGCCGCCTGTCCCATGCCCGTCGGCCGCGTAGGCCTGGGCCGGGTATGGCCGATGACCACGCACGATGCCTGGCCGAAGCGGGCCAGGGCCAGCTGCAGGCCGGGGTCCTTTTCGCCCTGGCCCGTTCCATTGAGCGGGAGCACGTCCCGGGCGCCGTGCGCCAGCAGCTGACGCATATCAGGGCGGCGGGGATGGCGGGAGATGCCGACCGAATCCCAGGCGCAGGCGCCGGACGGCTTGACGGAGAGCGTCGCGGGCGCGGGGACCGGCCGGCGGGGGCCGGTGACCAGGATGCTCAGGGCACGGTCGAGGACGTCGGACAGCTGTTCGGGCGGAACCACCGCGTCGATCAGACCCTTGTCGAAGAGGTTCTCGGCCGTCTGGACGTTGTCCGGGAACGGGGTGCCGTGGAGTGCCTCGTAGACCCGGGGCCCGAGGAAGCCGAGCAGGGCTCCGGGCTCGGCGGCGGTGATGTGGCCGAGGGATCCCCACGAGGCCATAACGCCTCCCGTCGTGGGGTGCCGCAAATAGACCAGGTAGGGCAGCCCGGCCTGTCGGTGGGTCCGGACGGCGGCGCTGATCTTGACCATGGAGAGGAAGGCGATGGTTCCTTCCTGCATGCGGGTGCCGCCCGAGGCCGGTCCGGCGAGGAGGGGCAGGCCCTCGCGGGTGGCTCGTTCGACGGCGTCGACGATCCGTTCCGCCGCGGCGAGGCCGATGGAGCCGGCGAGGAACCGGAATTCGCTGATGATGACGGCCACCCGGCGGCCGCGGATGAGGCCTTCACCGGTGAGGACGGATTCGTCCACGCCGGTCTTTGCCCGGGCGGCGGCCAGTTCCTGCCGGTACTCGGGGCCGGGATCAGGGTCCGTGACGGGCCTGTCCCAGCTCCGGTAGGACCCGGCGTCCAGGACCGCGGCGATGAGTTCGGTGGCGTCCAGGTGCCGGACCTTCTGCCGGGTCAGCATGCAGGCTGACCTTCCTGCGCCGTGCCGGTGGCCGTGCCCGTGGCCGTGCCGACGGCCGCAGCGGGGCCGGACCCCGGGCTGAATTCGCACTCCCCGTCCGCGGCCGGCGGCAGGCCAAGCCACGTCCGGATCCGGTCACCGTGCTGGTCCAGCAGCGGCGGTGCGGTATGCCCGGTGAGCGTCGTTTCGGCGGTGTCGGCGGGGCCGAAGAACCGCAGCGGGGGACCGGGCAGGCTCACGGTGCCGAGGACTTTGTGCTCGACGTCGAACACCAGGCCCTGCGAGCGGACCTGGTCCCATTCGTACACCTCGTCCAGGGTCCTGACCTTGCCGGCGGGGATCCCCGCATCATTGAGTTTGGCGAGCAGCGGCCCGGCCTCGAAGTCGGAGAACACCCGCTCCACTTCCTCAATGACCTTCTCCCGGTTCCGCACCCGCTCGGCATTGGAGGAGAATTCCGGTTGCGCGGCGTCGATCCCGAACGTGGCAGCGAAAGTGCGCCAGAGCTTCTCGCTGCCCACGCTGATCTGGACTCGGCCCTGCCGGCAGTGGAACAGTCCGTAAGGGGCGATGGACGGGTGGTGGTTGCCCTGGGCCTTCGGGGTCTCGCCGGCGACTGTGGCCCTGGTGCCCTGGAAGGCGTGGACCCCGACGATGGCCGCGAGCAGTGAGGTGCGGACGATCTGGCCCTGGCCGGTGCGTTCGCGCTGGAGCAGCGCTGCCATGGTGCCGAATGCTCCGTACATGCCGGAGAGGAGGTCGGCGATCGGGACCCCGACCCGCTGCGGATCATCCGGCCCGGAGCCGGTCAGGGACATCAGCCCGGCCTCGCCCTGCAGGATCTGGTCGTAGCCGCTGCGCTGCGATTCCGGTCCGTCGTGGCCGAACCCGGTGATGGACAGGACCACCAGGGACGGGTTCAGTGCGTGCATCTGGGCGGCGGAAAACCCGAGCCGGTCCAGCACGCCGGGACGGAAGTTCTCGATGACCACATCGGCGCGTTCCAGCAGCTCGCGCAGGACCGCCCGGCCGTCGTCGCTCTTCAAATCCAGGGCGATGGATTCCTTGTTGCGGTTGCAGGACAGGAAATAGGTGGCCTGCGGATCGTCCTCCGGGCCCACGAACGGCGGGCCCCAGCCTCGGGTGTCGTCTCCGGTGCCGGGGTTTTCCACTTTGATCACCCGTGCGCCGAGGTCAGCCAGCATCATGCCGGCATGTGGTCCGGCGAGGGCGCGGCTCAGGTCAACCACGAGATAGCCGCTGAGGGGGCCTTCGACGTCGGGCATGGGTTCAATACTCATCGGGGTGTTCCTTCTCTGGTCGGTCAATGCGGGTGTGCCGGGTTCATGCTCGCCGGTGCTTGCACGGTGGGTTGATTCGCCGGCTACATCCAGCCGGGGACCACCATGACCAGCCAGGCGACAGCCGGCCCGACGGCGACCACAATGCCGCTGTACGCCAGGATCTGCTTGTAGAACCTGTCCTTGTCCACGTCCTCCGGCGCGTTGGCCAGGACCAGGGCGCCGTTGGTGGAGAACGGGGACACGTCCACGATCGTGGAGGCCACGGCCAGGGCGGCGATCACGCCGACGGCACCGATCTCGCCGGTGGCCAGGAACGGTACCGCCAGTGGAATCAGGGCCGCGAGGATGGCGGTGGAGGAGGCGAAGGCCGAGACGATGGCGCCGATGTAGCAGATCAGCAGGGCAGCGAGCAGGGGCATGCCCAGCTGCGCCACGCCGTCGGATACGAACGCGATGGTGCCGGCTTCTTCGAGCACGCCGACGAAGGTGAGCATGCCGCACAGCAGCAGGACGGTGGACCAGCTGATTTTGTTGACGGCGCCCTTCTGGGCCGCCGGGGAAACCAAGGCCAGGACCATGGCAATGCTGATCGAAACGAAACCGACGTCCACCCTGAAGCCCAGCGAGATGACGGCGAGGGCGATCAGGCCCAGGACGGTGACGAGCTGCGGCACGGAGGCCGGGCGGGCGCCGGCCGTCTGCCCGGACGCGGATCCGGAGGTCTCGGACGGCCCGGTTGCCTGTGCGGTCCCGGAGCCGCCCGAGGTGCCCCTGGCCGAGACGCCGGCGGAGGAGATGTCGGATCCGGAGCCCTGCAGCGTGACTCCAGCCGCGCGGGCGCCCACACTGACGCTCATCCGCTTTTCGGCGGCCTGTTCCACCAGCCGTCCGCCCGGGGTTGAGAGCAGTTTGCTGCCGCCGAGGACGATGAACAGCACCAGCGCGATGGCGAGGTTGAAAAGAAAGCTCGCCACGAAGATTGCCAGGGGGCTGGCTTCCAGTTCCGTCTTGGCAATGATGCCGTTGACGGTGACGCCATAGACGGCGATGGGGGAGAAGCCGCCGGCCTGCGCGCCGTGGACCACCATCATGCCCATCATCAGCGGGTTGATCTTGTGCCTGGCGGCGAAGCTCAGGGCGATCGGGGCGATGATCGCGACGGCAGCCGGAGAGAGGGCGCCGACGGCGGTAATCACCGCGGTGATGGCGAACATGACCCACGGGATGAGGGCCACCTTGCTGCCGACCAGGCGCACAGCGCCCCGGACCAGCAGGTCGATGGTCCCGTTGTTCTGCGCGATGGCGAACAGGTACGTAACCCCGACGATCGTCAGGAACAGGCCGCCGGGGAAGTTGGCCAGGATGTCGTTGGTGGACATCCCCAGCACCACCGAGCCCAGCAGGAAAGCCCCTACGAAGGCCAGGGCGCCCATGTTGAGGGGCAGCACGGTGGCCAGGAGGAACATCACCGCCAGGATGATGATGGACAGGACGGGAGCGGACATCATTGTTCCTCCGGATCAAAGGGGGCTCATTAATTGGCTTAGTGGCCTAGCCTCCTAGACACTAGGTGTCTTTGTCAATAGTTCTCCGCTAGGCTTGGTGCTCAGGACAGGCTGGAAGGACGCCATGGCAAAGCAGGCAGCAACGCATCAGATTTCCCGCGTTTCGCGGCCCCGGCTGTACGAACAGCTGGTGGAGCAGATCATGGACTTCATCGAGTCCGCCCAGCTCGGTCCCGGGGACACCCTGCCGGCTGAACGGGAGCTTGCCGAGCGCCTGGGGGTTTCGCGGGCAACACTGGCACAGGCCCTCGTGGCCCTGGAGGTGCTCGGCGTGATCGACGTCCAGCACGGCACCGGCGCTGTGCTGGTCTACCGGCCGAACGTCCCGTCCGTCATCAAGGGCCTCCGCGAACACCGCAGCCGGTTGCCCGAAATCGTTGAAGCGCGGAGCACGCTCGAGGTCAAGCTTGCCGAGCTCGCCGCCGACCGGCGCACTGAGCAGGACATGGATGCCATCGATCACGCTCTCGCGGCCATGGCCGAGGAGGTCGCCTCAGGGGACCGGGGTGCCCGCGGTGATGAGCTGTTCCACCAGGCCGTGACCGCCGCGGCCCATTCGGCGGTCCTGGCCCAGCTTATGACGTTCATTGCCGGAATGGTCCTGGAAACGCGCCTCGAATCGCTCGGTCAGCCCGGCCGGCCGGAGCAGTCGCTCGCCTCCCACCGCAAGATCGCAGACGCCATTAGGGCCCGGGATTCCGCGGCCGCCTCGGCGGCGATGCTTGAGCACATAGAGCTTGTCTCCGATGTGGCCCTGCTGAAGAACGGCTGAACCTGTCCCGACGCACTCCGGGGACGTCCGGCTGTCCGAAATCGGACCTGAGTTTGTGGAAAGGTTGCCGTATGAGTGTGAATCCTGCCTTCGACCCGCCCTGCGGTCCCGTCACCGGATGGCGCGACGGCGCCGTCGTGCGTGCCACCGGTATTCCCTACGCCACCGCGGAGCGCTTTCAGCCGCCGACGCCTGCCGCCGACTGGACCGACGTGCTCACGGCAACGTCCCTGTCCCCGGCGTGCCCGCAGGGCCCGGTGCCTTTCCTGGACGACATCCTTGGCACCCGGTACGGCGAACTTCCCGGCAGCGAGCATTGCCAGCACCTGTCCATCACCTTGCCGGCCGTTCTCGAGGACGGTGAGCGGCTGCCGGTGATGGTGTGGCTGCATGGCGGGTCCTACACGTCCGGCTCGGGAGACCTGGCGATCTTCGATCCGGCGTCGCTGGTGGCCGAGACCCGCGTGATCGTGGTATCGGTGACCTACCGGCTGGGTCTCTTCGGCTACTTGGCCACCAGCACCGGCCGGCCCGCCAACCTGGGCCTGCTGGACCAGATCGAGGCGTTTCGCTGGGTGCAGCGCAACATCGCGTCGTTCGGCGGCGATCCGGGCAGGGTTACCGCGTTCGGGCAGTCCGCCGGGGGCGACGCCGTCGCCCACCTGATGGCGACGCCGGACGCGGCGTCGCTCTTTCAGCGGGCGATCATTCAAAGTGCGCCCCTGGGTATTTCCCGTGGGCGGGAAAAGATGAATGCCGCCATGGGCGCCGCCGCGGAGGCGGTCACGGACAGCACTCCGGCGATGGACGTCGTGGCCTTCGAGGAGGATGTTGCCTTGGCGGCCAGGAAATTCGGGCTGATGGCTGCCATGCCGTTCGGGATCCAGTACGGCCACTCACCCCTGCCCGAGGAATCCGGGCTCGACCGGGCCTGGAATGCTGCCGCCCCGGGGATTGACGTCCTGATTGGCCACACAGCAGAGGAAGCCCGGCTGTTCCTGCCGCAGAGTCCCCTCCTGAGTCGCGTGGCGAGGATTCCCGTCGTCGGTAGCCTTGTGACCCGGGTGGTCACGGGGGCTGTCACGGAAATCGTGTACGGCAGGGCGGCCCGACAGTTTGCCAAGCGGCACGTGCGCGCGGGAGGGCGGGCCCACCGCTACCTCCTGTCCTGGCATGCCCCCGGAAATCTGTTTGGCGCCGCGCACACCGTTGACCTGCCCCTGCTGTTCGGCAACCAACGCACCTGGCAGGGCGCAGGACTCCTGGCCGGCGCCAGCTGGGACGACATCAACGGCCACGGCCGGGCGATGCGGGCGCTCTGGGCACAGTTCGCCCGCGGGGAAACGCTGGGGACGCGCGGGGAAATACCCGGCTCACTCCGGTACCGCTCTGTCTGAACCGCTGTGTCTGAATCGCTGTGTCTGAATCGCGGTGTAGAGGCCGCAGACGCCATCCTCAATGATGACGTCCGTTGATAGATTCGGGACCATGACCACTGATGCCATCACCGTCAGGCCTGCGACCGAACACGACGCGGCGCGCGTGGCCGAGATCCAGATTGCGGCCTGGCGGGCTGCCTACCGGGGGGGAGTGATGACCGAAAAGTTCCTTGACGGTCTCGACGACCGCGGGAGGCGCTGCGCGTTCGGCGCCGCGATTGGGCGGTGTTGTTGGCTGCGGCGATGTCGGCGTGCTCCTCCTCTGCCGACGGGGAGCCGCCGTGTTTCCCGCCCGCATATTCGGTGGAACCGTCAGAAGCCCGTCCGGGGGAGAGCGTGCGAGTGGCAGCCCCGGACGCGGACTGCAATCCTCGCTACGGTGAGAGTGCAAGCATTCAGGTGATCGTGACCGACGCCGCGGGGACCGAAGTCGTCAGGACGACCACGCCCATGAATGACGGCGGCGGATTCTCCTACACATTTATCGTTCCCGCCCGGACCGCCGTGGGAGACGCCGCCGTGACAGCCATGCCCTACAACATTGACTGGTGCGATGACACCGGCAGGAATAACCGCGTGGCGGGCAGTTCGGTCCTCCTGGAAAGGGTGTCGTGCGCAATGCCGGTGAAGTCCCTGGCCATCACCCCCTAACGCGGTTGCCCCGAACTCAGGTGCAGATCGGCCGGCGCAACATCCGCACCCACGGCTTGAAGAGCGTCGCAGTTCGGGTGGAGGCCCGGCATTGGCAGGTCGGTGTGACGATTCGTCCCCCGGCGTTCCTAGCCCCCGGGACCAAAAGTTACCGGCGGCCCGGGGAACTGTCCTCCACCGGCATCCGTTTCGCTGCCGCTGCCACTGCCGAGGAGGCTTCGGGTGAGGGCGGCGCTGTCGGCCATCAGGTCATCCACAGCCTTCCGCAGGTGATTGTCGGCGACCGGCACGCCTTCCAATGCGCCGGCAACGACGGCCCGGCGGACGAGCTCGCGGGCGAACGAGGCGGTGGTGCCTTCGGTACGGGCTGCGGCGTCCTCAACCGCGTTCGGGCTAAAGGGAATATTGCGGGCATACAGTTCGATCAGCGAGACACGCTCCGCCTGAGCAGGGAGGGGAATTTCCACGGCCAGGTCCACACGTCCGGGGCGCTGCGCAAGGGCACGTTCGAGCATGTCCACCCGGTTGGTGGTGAGGACGAACGCGACGTCGGCGTCGCTGGCCATACCGTCCATGGCGTCCAGCACCTCGAAAAGCAGTGGCTGGGGTCCGTGGCCGAAGCTCCGGTCCTCGGCGATGAGATCGCAGTCCTCAAGTACGACGATGGAGGGCTGCAGGGCCCGGGCCATGGTGGCGGCCTCTGAGATCCTGGCAAGCGATCCGCCCGAGAGAATGATCGCTGTGACACCTTCGCTCCGGCTCAACAAATACCGCACCGTGTGGGTCTTGCCGGTCCCCGGCCGGCCATAGAGCAGGAGACCGCGTTTGAGGTGCTGGCCGTACTTATTCAGGGAGTCCCGGTGCTCGGCGATGCCTATGGCGTGGTCCGACACCTTCCCGAGCAGCCCGTCCGGCAGGATGACATCGGACGCGGCAACGGCCGGCCGGGCGTGAAAGGTCACTCCGGCCGCGCTCGGACCGTACTCGCCCATCACCAGGGAAATAACCTGTCCCTTGAGCACGCTGCGGTGCTGCATCCGGCGTCGGAACTCCGAGAGGAAGCGTGCGGCCTTTTCTGTTGCGTCGGCCAAAACTTCGAGGGACGCTGACTGCCGGCCATACCGGGGGTTGGCGTCCCGCTGCAGCACGGCAATTGGACCGCCTTTGTGGCTGAACAGCCACAGTCCCAGGGC
>JBKPJW010000211.1:0-10715 GCA_046730875.1 Actinomycetota bacterium
GCGTAGTCCGGGTGGTGCGGGATCTCCCAGATTACGGCGGCCCCCATGCCCAATCCGATGCACATGGCGGTCAGTCCAAAGCGGACCGTGGGGTCTTCTGCAAATTGCCGGGCCAGCTGGTTCATCAGCCGGACCCCGGAAGACGCCAGCGGATGCCCGACGGCGATCGCGCCGCCGTAGCGGTTGACCCGGGGGTCCTCGTCGGCGATCCCGAAGTGGTCCAGGAAGCTGAGGACCTGGACCGCGAACGCCTCGTTGATCTCGAAGAGCCCGATGTCGCCGATGCTAAGGCCGGCGTTCCTCAGGGCCTTTTCGGTGGCCGGAACCGGACCGATACCCATGACCTCGGGTTCGACGCCGGCAAAAGCGTAGGCGACCAGGCGCATCCTGACCGGCAGGCCCAGTTCCGCGGCGGCGTCGGCGGAGGCGAGCAAGGCCGCCGTGGCGCCGTCGTTGAGTCCGGCGGCGTTGCCCGCGGTGACCCGGCCGTGGGGGCGGAAAGGCGTCCGCAGACCGGCCAGGTCCTCCACGGTGGTGCCGGGGCGCGGGGGCTCATCCACCATATTGACGGTCCAGCCCTGCCCTGGCTTGATGGTGGCGACCGGCACGAGGTCGGGCTGGATCTGGCCGTTGGCGCAGGCCGCGGCGAATTTTGCCTGCGATCCGGCGGCGTACGCGTCGGCGCGAGCCCGGGTGACGGCCGGGAAACGGTCGTGCAGATTCTCTGCCGTGTTGCCCATGTTCAGGGCTGCCGGGTCCACGAGCCGCTCGGACATGAAACGCGGGTTCGGGTCGGCGCCGGCGCCCATCGGGTGGTTTCCCATGTGTTCCACGCCTCCCGCGATCACGACGTCGTACGCGCCAAAGCCGATGCCGCTCGCCGTCGTGGTTACGGCGGTCATGGCGCCGGCGCACATGCGGTCGATCGCGAAGCCGGGCACTGTCCGCGGGAGCCCGGCCAGCAGGGCCGCGGTGCGTCCGATGGTCAGGCCCTGGTCGCCTGTCTGCGTGGTGGCGGCGATCGCGACCTCGTCGATCCGCTCCGCCGGAAGCGAGGGGTTGCGGCGCATCAGTTCGCGGATGCACTTGACCACGAGGTCGTCGGCGCGAGTGCCGGCGTAAATGCCTTTTTCACCCGCGCGGCCGAAGGGAGTGCGGACGCCGTCGACAAAGACAATATCGCGGACGGCGCGGGGACCCGCGGTGCGGGGGTTCGCGCTGTCGGCTTTTCGGCTGCTGAGTTCACCGCTGCTGTTTTTCCCGCTGGTGCGTGCTTGGCTCACGTGCTGCTCCTCATTGAGACCTGGTTGCCGGAACCGGTCCCGCGGCAGGGCTTGCCACAGGCACGAGGAATCCGGGCGACATCAAGCATTATGTTACTCGCGAGTAACATTGCTGGCAAGGTCTAAAGGAACGGTCCGGGAACGGCGCGTGCTACACGGTGAAACCCGTTGGCGCCTCTGCGGCGGCCTTGGGTTCCTTCGCGGGGAGCGGCTCCGGGTGCAGGAAGGCCTCGGTGATGAGCGGAGCGGTGATTTCGATCTGCCACTGGCGCGCGCCGAGGTTCTGGAGTTCCTCGGCCACGCCTTCCTCGCTGAGCTCGACGGGCGGACGCCATGCGACGCGCCGGAGGTAGTCCGGGGTCAGCAGATTTTCCACTGGCAGGTTCAGCTCCTCGGCCGTGGCCTGGAGCTTCGGACGGGCGGTGGCAAGCCGGGCTGCGGCCTCCGGGTCCCGGTCCGCCCAGACGCGCGGGGGCGGGGGAGCGTTGGTGGGCAGGTGCAGCGGGGGAAGCTCTTCGAGCGCCCTGGCCGTGCCGATGCAGCGCAGCCAGCGGGGAGCTTCGCGCTGGGCGGCGCGGCCATGGAAGCCTTTGGTGCCCAGGAGTTGGGGGACCGTGGAGGGCATAGCCTTGGCGGCGGCGACGAGGGCGGAGTCGGGGATCAGCCTGCCGGGGGCGACGTCGCGCTTCTGGGCCAGGGCATCGCGTTCCAGCCACAGCTCCCGGACCGCGGCCAGCTGGCGGCGGTCCCGGATCTGGTGCAGCCCTGAGGTCTTGCGCCAGGGGTCAACTCGAGGCGGGGCCTGCCCGGCCTCGAGGATGGCAGCGAATTCCTGCTCGGCGTACTCCAGTTTGCCGTCCGCCACGAGGAGCTCGATCAGTTCTTCGCGCAACTCGGTGAGGACCTCGACGTCGAGCGCCGCATAGCGCAGCCATGGTTCCGGCAGGGGGCGGGTGGACCAGTCGGCGGCGGAGTGTTCCTTCGCCAGGCCGAAGCCCAGGAGCTGTTCGATCACGGCGGCGAGGCCCACCCGGGGCAGCCCCGCCAGGCGCGCGGCGAGCTCGGTGTCGAAGAGCCTGTCCGGCCACATGCCGAGTTCGGACAGGCAGGGCAAGTCCTGGCTGGCGGCGTGCAGGATCCATTCGACACCGCGCAGTGCGTCATTGATGATGCTCAGGTCGCCGAACGGTTCGGGATCGATCAGCCAGGTCCCGGAGCCTTCGCGCCGGATCTGGACCAGGAAGGCGCGCTGTCCGTAGCGGAAGCCGGAGGCGCGCTCCGCGTCTACGCCTGCGGGGCCGTGACCTGCGGCCAGGGCAGCGGCGCAGCGTTCGAGTCCGGACTGGGTTTCTATGACCAGCGGCACGCCGTCGCGGGGGGCGTCCAGGTCGATCACTTCAGGGACCAGGCTGTCGAAGCCTTCCACCGTAATGTGGGCTGTGGTGTCAGGTGCCTCGGTCGTATTGCGAAGGGCGCCGGCCGTGCTGATTTCCGGATTTTGAGGGCTCATGGTCCCTACAGTTTACCGACAACGTGGCGTATAAGGCCGCGACCGGGTCCCGACGGGCGCCTCACGCGTGTCCGCGGGGGCGCCGGGGAAGGGGCGTCACGCCCTCGGGCAGCGGCGGCAGTCCGGCAAAAGTGCAGACCATGTCCGACCACGCCTCCAGGTGCGAGGTGATGTCCGGGGTGACCGGAGTCCAGGAGGCCCGGAGCTCAATGTCGATCGAATCCGGCCTGTCGGACAGTGTTCCAAAGCTTTCCGAGAGCACTCTGGTGGCGGTGCCGCCGGCGGAGCGGTAGGGGGCCTGGTGGTTTTCGAGCGCCTCGACCAGCCAGGTCCACGCCACGGATCCCAGGAGGGCGTCGTTGCCCATCTCCGGTTCCAGCTGGGCGCGGATGTAGGTGACGATCCTGAACTCCCCGTCCCACACGGCAGAGCCCTCGGGATCATGGAGCAGGATAAAGCGGCCGGTGGCGAGTTCGACGTCGTCGCTGCCGGATGCTCGTGCCAGGGCCGCGGCAGCCGGACCATGGATCGGGCCATCCGTCAGGGCGTCGCCGGGACCGATCACTTCGGCACCCAGTGCAACCGCAAACGGCGCCAGCCGCGACGGCGCCGGAATCTCGTCCAGGTGCAGCTCGCTGCGGCAGCGTGCGTGCCGAAGGGTCCCCAAGGCGAAGAGGAAATCTGCCGGGACCTGATCGAGGGAGCTCACCTTGGAAGGTTATGCAACGCTCCGGCCCGTGCCCGGCAGGCTCGCCGCCGGGCAGGGGAGGGCGTGCGGGACTCAGGCGGTGGCGAGCTCGCGCTTGATGGCCGCAATGAACGAATCAACGTCTTCCTCGGTGGTGTCGAACGAGCACATCCAGCGGACCTCGCGGGCGGCCTCGTTCCAGTCGTAGAAGCGGAAGGACTCGCGCAGCCGGTCCGCGACACCGGCAGGCAGGATGGCGAAGACGCCGTTGGACTCGGTCTTCTGGCTCAGTTCGACGCCGGGGACGCCCTCGACGCCGGCGCGCAACCGGGCAGCCATGGCATTGGCGTGCGCGGCGGACCGCAGCCACAGGTCGCCTTCGAGCAGGGCGATGAACTGGGCTGACATGAACCGCATCTTGGACGCCAGCTGCATGTTCATTTTGCGCAGGTAAACCAGACCGTGGGCGGCATCCGGGTTCAGCGCGATCACGACCTCGCCGAACAGCAGGCCGTTCTTCGTGCCGCCGAAGGAGAGGATGTCCACGCCGGCATCGCGGGTGAAGGCCCGCAGCGGGACGCCCAGGTGTGCGGCGGCGTTCGCCAGCCGGGCGCCGTCCATGTGCAGTTTCATGCCCTTGGCGTGGACATGCTCCGCGATGGCCCGGACCTCGTCCGGGGTGTAGCAGGTGCCCAGCTCGGTGGTCTGGGTGATGGACACGGCCAGCGGCTGGGCGCGGTGCTCATCGCCCCAGCCCCAGGCTTCGCGGTCGATCAGCGCCGGCGTGAGCTTGCCGTTGCTGGTGGGGACCTGGAGCAGCTTGATGCCGCCGATCCGTTCCGGTGCACCGTTTTCGTCCATGTTGATGTGGGCGGTGGAGGCGCAGATGACTGCGCCCCAGCGCGGCAGCAGCGACTGCAGGGACAGGACGTTGGCGCCCGTGCCGTTGAACACCGGGAAGCACTCGATGCCTGCACCGAAATGCTCTTCCATCAGGTGCTGCAGGCGGGCGGTGTACTCGTCCTCGCCGTAGGAGACCTGGTGGCCTTCGTTGGCGGCGGCCAGGGCCGCGAGAACCTCCGGGTGCACGCCGGAATAGTTGTCCGAGGCGAAGCCGCGGACTGACGGATCGTGGAGCCGCACCGCAGTGCTGGCAGGGGACGTTTCAACTGTGCTGGTCATCGCTTTGCTCACGCTTTCAGTCTAAGAGGTGGGGCCGCAGGGGCTAAGCCCGGGGCCACGGAGTCCGGGCCGCCGAGTAGGGGCTCCTGATTAGGGCTCTCCCGCGTAGGGGCTCCGAGTATGGTGGACGGCTCAGTGGCTGAGCCGCAGCCGCCGGCCGTTCAGGTCACCGGCAGGAGTGGTGAAGAGCCCGGCGGCGGCGGCCCCAAGGTCAGCCACATCGGTGAAGCCCGGAAACGTGCGCTCAGGGGAGTTGGCCCGCATTGCCGCATCGACGAGGGCCTTCACCACGAAAATGACGGCGGCGCTGTGCTGTCCTGCGGGATCTTCGGAACGGCCTGTGCCGGTGGCGGCGGACTGATCCCGCTGGAAACCGTCCGCCACCGCCAGCGTCCAGGCTTCGGCGGCCGCCTTGGCCGCGGCGTAACTGGCCCCTCCCGCCGTCGGACTTTCCGCAGCGGCGGAGGACACCATGGCGAAGCGTCCGGTGCCGGAGGCGGCCATGTCATCGAAGAAGACGCGGGTGACGTTCCTGACCGTGGTGACCGCGTTGCGTTCCAGGAAGTCCCAGTCCTCGTCGCTCTGGTCCGTGATCCCTTTCGCGCCGCGCCACCCGCCCACGAGGTGGATGACGCCGTCGACGCTTCCCGCCAGTCCGGCGATTCTCGTCCGCAGGGCCCGGACGTCCGCCAGGCTGGCGAGATCGCACACCAGCGGCGTGACGCCGCCGCCGGCCTCGGCAGCGGCGGCCTCAATGCGCCCAGCATTGGAGCCGACCGTAAAGACCCTGTGCCCGGCCTCGCGGAGGGCGCGGGCAGCGGCGATCCCGGACGGCCCGCTGCCGCCGGTGACCAGCACGTTCAAGGCGCGTCCGGCACTCATCCGGCGTTCAGGGCCCCGGTGTCGCTGCCTGTGGCTGCGGTGTCTGAGGAACCGGTGATGCCGGCAGTGGATTCAATGACGGGCCGCATCTTCTTCTCGAGGGCCTCGTAGAACATGGAGAGCGGGAACTCGTCGTCGAGGACCTGGTCCGTCAGGCCGCGCGGCGGGCCGTCCAGGGGGAGGGCGTCCGGACCCTTGGCCCAGACCGAGGCGGGGTTGGGCGTGACCGTGCCGGAAATGAGCTCGTAGGCGGCGAGCCAGTGGGCCATCTTGGGCCGGTCGATCGAGCGCCAGTACAGTTCCTCGATCCGGGCACCGAGTTCAACCACGACGCCGGCCGCCTCGTCCCAGTCGATGCTGAGCTTGCTGTCGGTCCAGTGCAGGACATGGTGCTGGTGCATCCAGGCAAAGAGCAGCTGACCGCCGAGGCCGTCGTAGTTACGGACGCGGGTGCCGGTGTTGGCGAAGCGGAAGATGCGGTCGAAGATCACGGCGTACTGGACCAGCTTTGCGTGCCGGCGGGCCTCCGGATCAGCGTCCTCGTCCTTTTCGATCTTCACCGACTCGCGGAACGCGGTGAGGTCGCAGCGCAGTTCCTCTAGCGAGTAGAGGAAGAACGGCATGCGCTGCTTGATCATGAACGGATCGAAGGGCAGGTCCCCGCGCATGTGGGTGCGGTCATGGATGAGGTCCCACATGACAAACGTTTCCTCGGTCAGCTCCTGGTCCTGCAGCAGCTCAGCGGCGTCGTCGGGCAGCTGCAGGGAAGTGATCTCGGCGGCGGCGCGCACCACCCGGCGGAAGCGGGCAGCCTCGCGGTCAGCGAAGATCGCGCCCCACGTGAAGGTGGGGGTCTCGCGGACGGCGACGGTTTCGGGAAAGAGTACGGCGGAGTTGGTGTTGTAACCCGGGGTGAAGTCGAGGAACCGGATCGGAACGAAAAGCTTGTTGGAGTACTCGCCCGTTTCCAGGCCGCCAATGAACTCGGGCCAGATGACCTCGATCAGTACGGCCTCGACGAGGCGGCTGCTGCTGCCGTTCTGCGTGTACATGGGGAATACGACGATGTGCTGGAGCCCGTTGACCCGGTGCTGCTGCGGCTGGAAGGCCTGCAGGGAATCCAGGAAGTCCGGAACGCCAAAGCCGCCGTCCGCCCAGCGGCCAAAGTCGGTGACCAGCAGGTCGAGATAGCGGGCGTCGTGCGGGAAGGACGGGGCCAGTGCCGTGAGCGCTGCCGTGATGGTGCCCACGTAGGCTGCCGCCTCCTGATGTGCCTCGGCGTCAGGCACGGATCCGTCCTTGACCTGGAGTGCCTGCAGGGCGGTGGCGGCGGCCTTGAGCCGGAGCCATTCCTGGTTGCCTGCGGTGATCGGGGCGGGGGCGGTGAGAGCGGTCGTGGTCATCGACGGTAGCCTTTCTGGTTGCTGTGGAGCGTGTCGCTGGAACTGAATCGAGCGTAACAAGCAAACAGAAGCTCTAATGCAAAATTGGCCTAAGCATAAGGAAGTCTTGGCCAAGTGACGATGAAGCGTCGTCCCAGCGGAAGGAGAACAAGGGCTGCGAGCCGCCGCCGGCCCGGCTGGACCTGCCGACACGGCGGCTCAGGCGCCGCGTCGACCGGTCAGCTTGCGCCAGGCCGGCTGGCTTGCGCGGGGCGAGCTGGGCCGGATGGCTTGCGCCAGGCCGGCTGCGCCTGCCGCCACGGCGGCTCCGCGGGTTCCCGAACGGCAGAGGTAGTGCCGTTCTCTTCCGCCTCGGTCTTCCGTCCTGCTCTACCCCGGGTCTACTGTCCTGCGGCGCCGTCCGCGGGTACGAGCTTCAGGGAGACGGAGTTGATGCAGTACCGCTGGTCGGTGGGGGTGCCGTACCCCTCGCCGTCGAACACGTGTCCCAGATGGGAATCGCACGTGGCGCAACGGACTTCCACCCGGTCCATGCCCAGGGTGCGATCGTGGATGTAACGGACGGTGCCCTCGGCGAGGGGTGCCCAGAAGGACGGCCAGCCGCAGTGCGAGTCGAACTTTTCGTTGCTCGTGAAGAGTTCTGTGCCGCAGGCCCGGCACTGGTAGACGCCCTGTGTATGGGTGTCCCAGTATTCGCCGGTGTAGGGCCGCTCTGTGCCCGCCTGTCGCAGCACCCGGTACTCTTCCGGGGTCAGTTCCTGGCGCCACTGGGCGTCTGACTTTTCGACCACCGACTTTTCACCTGTCGGCTGTCCACCTGTCGGCTGTCCACCCGTGGGCTGTTCGGGCGGCGTTGCGGCGGTGTCGGCGTCCGGATCGGGGGTGGGCCCTGCCACGGGCATGGTTTTGGACCTGTTGTGAAAGATGCTCATAGCCTGAATAACGCTCAGGAGTCCCCGATAAATCCCGAACCGGCGTACAGATGCAGGACGGGCAGGCCGAGCTTGTCCTGTGCCTTGGTGGCCCAGTCGGTGTGGAAAGTGTCGGCGACAGCGTGCGGGCGGGTGATCACCACGGCCTGTCCGGCGCTGAGTTCCTTGACCTTGGCCACCAGGCCGTCGACGGCCTTGCCCTCGACCACTTCGCCCGAAACGCCGCCGCCCAGGCCGGCCAGCGCGGCGAGCGAAGCGGCCAGGGTATCGGCGGCTTCGGCCCGCTCCACGGCGGGGTCGGAGTGTGCTGTCAGTTCGCGGAAGGCCTTGGAGATTTCAAGCAGGGAAAGGTTCTCCAGGAAATCCACCACCAGATGCCGCTCGGTGTTCGCCGGTACCAGGATCAGCACGGGCGCATCACCGCCGGCAATCAGGGTTTCAATGTTGACGCGGTCATCCGCACCGAGGGGCTCTTCTGTCAAAATGACGATTGGATCACTCATGACCCCAGCCTAGTCGCGCTCGTGTCGGCCTGCATGGTTGTGTCCAGCGGAGCCAGGTGTGTTCGTGCCGGCGAGGCCCCTGCCAACACCCTGTTGCCTGAACCCTGTTGGCTGAGCTCTGTTGCCTGAACCCTGTTGCGTGAGCCCTGCTGCCTGAATCCTGCTGGTTCAACAGCGGCAATGCCGAAGTTGGGCTGCGGTTCAGTCAGAATGGTGCCATGGCATCCTCCTCACGCCTCCGCCCGGACCTTCACCGTACCGCCGCCCGCGTTGCGGCTGCCCCCGTCGCGGCAGCGGCCGATGCCGCGCGGTCCGGAAGCGCCAAGTGGGCGCTGGGGGGCATCATCGGTGGCAGTGCCGCCGCGGGCGTGCTCGCCGCCGGATCCTCCGCCCTCGCACTGTATTTCGCCCGCCGCGTCATCACTCCGACCAGGATCCGCGATGCGGACCAGGAAGTGCTGGCCGTGATCCGCGACGGGCGGTCGCTACAAGTCATCCTGGCGGCCACGCCGGAGGCCACGGTGGACGGGGTGTACGGGCTCTACTTCGACGCCGGCCGGGGACATGCTCGGATCGGCCGGATCGTCTCTTATTCGCCGGCTGAACGCACGGTGCTGCGGGAGGTCGAGGCCGTCCATAGCGGGGACCTGTCAACCGCCCGGCGCGGCTGGTGGACCGGGACGGTGTACCCGGATCCTGCAGCGCTGGGGCTTCCGGCGGAGGAAGTGCCGATTGACGTCGAAGCCGGGACAGCGCCGGCCTGGCTGGTGCGCGCCGCGCCGGCGCCGGACGATGTGGCAACCGACGTCTGGGCCATCATGGTGCACGGCCGCGGCGCCACACGGCAGGAGGGCCTGCGGGCAGTCCGGACCGCCCGGGAACTGGGCATGTCCAGCCTGCTGATCTCCTACCGCAACGACGGACTGGCCCCCTCAGCCAGCGACGGGCGCTATGGCCTGGGCTCCACCGAATGGCGCGACGTCGAGGCCGCCATCGACTATGCCCTGCAGGAGGGTGCCCGCGAGATAGTGCTGTTCGGCTGGTCGATGGGAGGAGCAATCTGTCTCCAGACCGCCGATCTCTCGCGGCATCGCCACCTCATCCGGGCGATGGTCCTGGACGCCCCTGTGATCAACTGGGTCAACGTGCTGGCCCACCATGCGGAACTGAACCGAATTCCGTCGTCGGTGGGCCGCTACGGGCAATTGATGCTCACCCACCGGCTGGGCCGCCGGCTGACCGGCCTGGCCGCCCCGGTGGACCTGAAGGCGATGGACTGGGTGTCACGGGCCGTGGAGCTGCGGACGCCGACCCTCATTGTGCACAGCGTGGACGACGAATACGTTCCGTATGAGCCCTCCGCCGCGCTGGCCGAGAAGAATCCGGAGATGGTCACGTTCGAACCCTTCGACACCGCCCGGCACACCAAGGAGTGGAACGTGGATCCGGAGCGCTGGGAGCGGCAGGTCACGGCGTGGCTCCGGCTGCAGCTCGCGCCACGCACCAATCCCGGAGACCAGGAGCCGGCGGCCGGGAGCTTCACGCCCAACTAACAGTTCACAGCAGTGTTTCGCGCCGATACCGCCGTGAAGTGTCGTCTCGACGGGTCCGGCCTTCAGCCGTGCCGGGTCCCGATCCTTGCGGTGCGGGCCGCCGTGAGGCGAATGAGTTCGGTCGGATCCAGCTCGATGTCCAGTCCGCGCCGTCCGCCCGAAACGAGAATGGTCTCCAGCAGCAGGGCGCTGTCGTCCACCACCGTGGGGGAGGGCTGGCGCTGACCCAGCGGCGAAATGCCGCCGAGCACGTAGCCGGTCCGTCGCTGCGCCGTGGCGGGGTCTGCCATCTCGGCCTTCTTGCCACCCAGGGCTGCGGCCATCGCCTTGAGGTCCAGGTTTCCACTCACCGGAACGACGCCGACGGCGAGCCGGCCGTCGACGTCGACCATCAGCGTCTTGAAGACCCGGTCCGGGTCAACACCCAGCACTTCCGCCGCTTCAAGGCCATAGCTGGCTACCGCGGGGTCATGCGAATAGGGATGGGTGACAAAGGGAACCCCGGCGGCCGCGAGTGCTGCGGTGGCCGGAGTTCCCTGTGACGCATGTTTGCGGGCCATATCCCCAGCCTAGTGCCGCAGGCCAGCGCTGACGGCTAAGGCTGAAGGCCGGGCTGGAGGTCAGGACTGCTGCGGCGACGGCTGGACGCCGGAGGCGACCACTTTCCGCTTGATCCGGCCCAGCATGGCGGTCATGCCGCGCATGCGCAGGGGAGTGATGGCCCGGGTGAGGCCCAGCAGTTCGGGCATGTCGTCGGGGACTGCCAGGATTTCCGCGGC
>JBKPJW010000212.1:0-6254 GCA_046730875.1 Actinomycetota bacterium
ACGCGGCCGCTGAACTCAGGGCTTTCGCTGGTCGAGAGATCGAACGCGCCACTTTTCGCCGCTGCCAGGACTGACTCGGTTCGGACCAGGCCGGGGTAGAGCGAAAGGACCGGAATAGCGAACGGTTTCAGCTCGACGGCCATGTCGGTGGTCATTTTGTCCGTCGCCGCTTTTGCGATGCCATAGATCGTGTTGCCGAGGTGGCGTTGCGCCGACCAGAAGCTGATGTTGATGATCACGCCGCGGTGCCGCGGAGTCATCATGCGCGCCGCGTGCGCTGAACACACGAATGCCGCGCGCACGCCGGCGTCCATCATGCCGGTCCACCGATGCGGCGGTTGATCCCAAAACGGCGCAGCCCACGTGAACGCGCCGCCCTCGACCATCTTCTCGTAGCCGCCCCAGGCGGAATTGACGAGGAGATCGAGGCCGCCGCACTCCGCCCGGATCGCTTCAAACACATGCGCCGTTTCGTCGTCCTTGAGATGGTCGCAGCGCAGCCGCCGGATTTCGCGCGGCAGGTCGGCCTGGTCGATCGAGCGGCCCGAGCCGTAAACTCGAAAACCCGCGGCCAGGAGAGCTACTGCGATGCCCCGGCCTACCCCACGGCTCGCACCGGTCACGAGCGCAACGTTGCCCGTCGGCGCTTCCTCGCGTTCGCGTTCGATGGTCATGCTGAGCGGCCCCCGCTCACCTTTCGGTCCTGATCCCCATAATAGGCCTGAGCGGACCCGCCGGACCCAGGACCCGGGTCTGACTAGCTTTCGAGGAGCCCGGTGTGCCGTAGCCAGGATTCGATATCCGGTCCGGCGCCCCGGACTTCCTCGCCCCGCACGGCTAGTCCTTCGCCGATGCTCGCCCCCGGGCAGGATCTGGCATAGTCCCGTTCGGTGGTGCCAAGCCCGCTCATGGCGTAAGTGGTGATCGGGTGGATTGTTTTTCCGGTGAAGTCGTAGTGTTCGGCGAACGTTGTCATGATCATGGGTGCCCGGACGTTCCAAATACCGCTGGCCAGCAGCACCGTGTCGTACTCGGCGAAGGATGGCAGAGGGGCGGCCATCGCCGGTCGGTCGTCCGTGTTTTGTTCGCGGACGTTGCGCGCGACTGTGGCGTCGTAGCCGTCGGGGTAAGGGGCGGCGGCTGCGATGCGGTGCACGTCGCATGAGATGAGCGTGGCGATCAGGACCTCGGTGTTGCCGATGTCCAGGTCAGTGCGGCCGCCGTAGTAATAGTTCTCCCCGGCGCGTGAGAAATAGGCGAGCAGGACCCGCCGTCTTTTTTGGCGGCCGGGAATGCCCTGCGGAGAGGGAGGCGTGGCGGTGCCTTGCCCGGGCGCAGGTGCAGTCGGTTCTGTCGGCGCGCAGCCTGATATCCCGGCGGTGATCACTGCGGCGCCCAGACCGGTGACAGCTGAACGCAGGACGGAGCGCCGGCCCATGGTCCTTGGGTCTGCAGTCATCAGTTCATCCTGCGTCCGCCCAGCCAGCTCACCATCGCGGGGTCGCGGTGGTCGAAGAAGAGGCTGGCGCCGGTGTCCAGGGCAGCGATCCGGGTCATCTGCTCCTCGGTGAGGGCGAAGCCGAAGACATCGAGGTTCTGGGCCATCCGTTCCGGACGCACGGACTTGGGGATCACGACGACCCCGCGCTGGATGAGCCAGCGGAGGACAACCTGGGCGATCGACTTTCCGTGGGCTTCGGCGATGGCGCTGAGAACGGGATCGGTGAACAGGTTGTTGCGGCCCTCCGCGAACGGCCCCCAGGATTCGATCTGTACGCCGCGTTCGCGCATCAGCGCCTGATCGGCGGCGCGCTGGTGGAAGGGGTGGGTCTCGATCTGGTTGACGGCAGGGACGATCTCATTGTGATCGATCAGGTCCACGAGCCGGTCGGGGTGGAAGTTCGATACGCCGATCGAACGGGCCAGGCCTTCCTTGTTGAAGTCCTGCATGGCCCGCCACTCGCTGTAGTGGCCGCCAACGGTCTCTGCTTCGCCCTCTACACGGGCATCCTCAGCCCCGGCACCCTGCCGCTGAACCTCGCCCGGTTCATGTTCCTGGACCCGCGCTCCCGGGACTTCTTCCTCGAATGGGACACCATCGCTGATGACCTGACAGCCGCCCTCCGCACCGAAACAGGGCGCAGCCCGCACGACAGGGCCTTGAACAGCCTCATCGGTGACCTCGCCACGGGAAGCACGGAATTCTCGACCCGCTGGGCACGGCACAACGTCCGCTTCCACCGCTCGGCCCGCAAGACACTGCACAACCCGCTCGTCGGCGACATCGAACTCACCGGCGATGCTCTCGAACTCCCCGGACAGGGGCTGACCGTCATCGCCTACACCGCCGAACCGGGCAGCCCTGCCCAGGAACAACTCGGCTTCCTCACCAGCTGGAGCTCAACCGGAAAGTCAGCGGCGGCGCCTCGTGTGATCCAGCCCGACGAAATGTGATTGTCCGAGGGTCTTCCCCCGCTGGATGTCCCGGCGAAGGCGCTCCGATTCCGGTCCGGAGCCAAGCCGTGCGTGCTTCGCCCTGGTCCGCAGATCACGAACGATCGTAGCGAGAATCAGCAGTCCCGCGTCCACGCCAAGAACGAATAACTCCATGCCGCAACCGTAGCCCTGCTTCCTGGCCGCGGCCAGCCCAGGCACGGCTTTGCCGCAGTAGAGCGTTACACGACCAGGAACTGAAGCGGCAGCGGGGGAGCAGGGGCCGTTCGCTCAGCCGCCGCTTCGGGGCTGCTGCCGCACTATCAGGGGAAAATAAAGGCATGACCCGTACGACGTTCGCTTTTGTCCGTCACGGCCAGACGGACTGGAATGCCCAGCACCGGCTGCAGGGGTGGACCGACATTCCGCTGAACGACGCCGGCCGGGGTCAGGCACGGGATGCGGTCGCCGTGCTGTCCGGGTACGGGTGGGATGCGATCGTGTCATCGCCGCTGAGTCGTGCCGCAGAAACGGCCGACATTATTGCTGCCGGGCTGGGGCTCGGGGCGGTCCGGCGCGTGCCGGAGCTCACCGAGCGAGGCTTCGGACCCGCGGAAGGTCTGCAGGCCGGCCCTGAACTGGACGCGCTGCGTATCCCCGGTGGTTACCGTGGCGCAGAAACCAAGGAAGAGGCTGCCCGCCGCGGGCTGGCCGCACTGGAAGCGCTGGCCGAGGAGTTCCGCGGCCGCCGTGTCGTCGTGGTCGCCCACAGCACGCTCATCAGGGTGAGCCTCAGCCGCGCCGTGGGCAGCAGCCTGCAGAGCATCGACAATGCCGCCTTCACCCTGGCCCATCACCACGCCATTGACGGCTGGCAGCTCGAATACTTCAACGGCACGCAGGTCGGGCCAGACGTCCAACGCTGACCCGGCGGGTTCCTGCTGGGCTGGACCCGCCGGCCGCAATCCTCGCGGAATTAGCGCACATAAACTTTGGATAATTAACAAACCTCGGTACTCTACTACTTACTTAGGCAAGCCTACCCTTGTCTTCCCCTAGCCGAGGTATCCATCAGCAATGACCGCAAACTACTTGATTGGCCTGCGCGAGGGCCTCGAGGCCACGCTCATCGTCGTTCTCCTCATGGCCTATCTGGTGAAGAGCGGCCGCCGGCATCTGATCCCCAGGCTCTGGGTGGGCGTCGGCATCGCCGCCGGCGCCTCCATCGGCTTCGGGGCCCTGCTGACATACGGCCCCCGGGGGCTGACCTTCCAGGCCCAGGAAACCATCGGCGGAAGCCTTTCCGTTCTGGCCGTAGGCCTGGTCACCTGGATGGTGTTCTGGATGGCCAGGACCGCCCGGACCCTTGGCAGTGACCTGCGGTCCCGCGTGGACAGGCACGCGGACGGAACCGCCTGGGGACTGGCCGTTATCGCCGCCGTGGCGGTTGGCCGCGAAGGCCTGGAGACCGCACTGTTCCTCTGGGCCGCGGCACAGTCCTCCGGCTCGTCGGCCTCGCCCCTGATCGGGGCGCTGCTTGGACTGGCCACCGCGGCAGTACTCGGATACCTGCTCCACCGGGGAGCCCTGAGGGTCAACCTCGGCAAGTTCTTCACTTGGAGCGGGGCAGCCTTGATTGTCATCGCCGGTGGCGTGCTTGCCTACGCCATCCACGATTTCCAGGAAGCCGGCATCCTTCCGGGGCTGCACAGCCTGGCGTTCGATGTTTCCGGCGCCGTCCCGCCGTCGTCCTGGTACGGGACCCTTCTCAAGGGAACCCTCAACTTCTCACCGGCCACCACCTGGCTTGAGGCCGCCGCCTGGCTGGTCTACGTTCCGCCCGTCATATACCTCTATTTCCGTTCGAACCGGCGCGCCCACGGCCGCGCGGCCACCGGCGAGCGCAGCAGCGCCGCCGTCGTGGCCTCGTAGCTGCCGTCCCGCCATAAAAGCACTCGCAAAGGACCCACCGTGCGCATTTTCCCCTCAACCGTTTCCAGCCGCCCCGGCGCGGCCACGCCCTCCCGCGCCGCCCGCTACGTTGCCCTGCTGGCTGCAGCCGCGCTGCCGCTGACCCTGGCGGCCTGCACCGACAACACCGCAGCGGCGGAGACGGGTCCGATTCAGGTCTCCAGCACCAATGACGCCTGCACCCTGTCCAGCCAGGCCGCGAAGAGCGGCAACCTCACCTTCGCCATCCAGAACGACGGCAGCCAGGTCACCGAGTTCTACCTGCTGGCCGAAGACGGGCTGCGGATCCTCGGCGAGGTCGAGAACATCGGGCCGGGACTGACCCGGAACCTGGTTGTCACCGCCCCCGCGGGGAAGTACACGACGGCGTGCAAGCCCGGCATGCAGGGCGAGGGAATCCGCGCCGCCTTCGAGGTCACGGAATCCGGCGACAAGCCCGCCGTCGATACGAACCTGCAGGCACTCACCGACAAGGGCACGGCGCAGTACCTCGCCTACGTCAAAGACCAGACCGAGCAGCTTCTTGCCGGCACGAAGGAGTTCGCGACGGCCTACGCAGCCGGCGATGCCGCGAAGGCCCGCGAACTCTATGCCGGCACCCGGATGCACTGGGAACGGATCGAGCCCGTTGCCGAGTCCTTCGGCGATCTCGACCCCAAGCTCGATGCCCGCGAGGCCGATCTGGCGCCGGGTGAAGAGTGGACCGGATGGCACCGGGCCGAGAAGGACCTCTTCCCGCCTGCAGGATTCACCGCACTGACTGCTCCGGAGCGTGAAAAGCTGGCCGCACTGCTGGTTGCCGATACCGAAGACCTGGCCACCCGCACCCGGACCGTGGCACTCACCGCGGACAAACTTGGCAATGGCGCAAAGGAACTTCTCGACGAAGTTGCCACCGGCAAAGTCACCGGCGAAGAGGAAATCTGGTCCCACACGGACCTCTGGGACTTCCAGGCCAACGTGGACGGCGCCCGGATCGCCTTCGAGAACCTCAAGCCCGTTCTCGAACAGAAGAACCCCGAACTGGCCAAATCCCTGGACGCAAAGTTCGCGGCGCTCCAGGCCGAACTCAAGCAGCATGCCCGAGGTGAGGGCTTCGTCTACTACGACGAGCTGAGCCAGGATCAGATCCAGAAGCTCGCCGCGCTGGTCGATGCCCTGGGCGAACCCCTGTCCAACCTCACCGCCGCTGTAGTCCTGTGAGCGGCTGCCCTTTCGGAGGCCACCAGCCCTCCGCTGATGCGCCTCCTTCGGCAGAGGTCACGAAGGGACACCCCCGCCTTTCCCGCCGCGGACTGCTAGCCCTGGCAGGGATCGGGGGGGCCGGCGCAGCCGCAGGAGTCGCGGCGGGGCTGCTCGGGCATGACACACTGGTCGCCACGCCTGCCGCAGACACGGCGTCCAGCGATACCGTGCCGTTTTACGGAGCCGTCCAGGCCGGGATCACAACGCCGGCGCAGGACCGGCTGCACATGGCCGCCTTCGATGTCATCACCGAGGACCGCGCCGCTCTGATCCAGCTGCTGAAGGACTGGACCGCCGCGGCCGAAGCCATGACTCAGGGGCGGGAAGCCGGCACGACCGGCGCAGTGGGCGGCGCCTACGACGCACCGCCGGAGGATACAGGGGAGGCTCTCGGCCTGAGCGCCGGGAGGCTCACCGTGACTTTCGGGTTCGGCGCCGGACTGTTCGAAAGGGACGGCAAGGCCCGCTTCGGCCTGGAGGGCCGTCGCCCCGAGGCCCTGATCGACCTTCCACATTTCCCGGGCGATGACCTGCAGGCCAAACGCAGCGGCGGCGACATCATCGTCCAGGCCTGCGCGGACGATCCACAGGTCGCTGTCCACGCC
>JBKPJW010000213.1:0-6265 GCA_046730875.1 Actinomycetota bacterium
GTTCAGGGTCGATGACGAGGTGCACCACCACATCAGGTTTTGGAAACTTCCGCAGAAGGAAGGGAAGAAGCCAGCCCCGGGGAAGGCCTCTGGCGTGGCGGAGCGCCAGCTGGCAGTGGAGGTGACGGTCCATGATGACCAGGCCCGGATGCCGGTGGGCCCTGACGTGGGAAACCAGGACGTTCGCGGTGCGGATGACTGTCTCTACGGCATCGGCCAGCCGCGGGTGAAGTTGTATGCCGAACTGTGTGCTCAGCAGGGACATCCTGCGCCGGCCTGCATAGTTTCTGAGCAGGAGCGCATCTTTGCCCGCCCTGCGTGCCGCGGCAACCGTTGCCTGTGCGGCGGTGGTTTTTCCTGATCCGTCAATTCCCGTCAAGACAATCAGCAAGCGGTTTCCTTCGTGGTCGTGGTGTGTTGGTTCGTGGACGGTCGCAGCTCCACCTACTACTACCAACGGTAGAGGCCGCGGAATCGTCCCCTCACGAATAACGGATGCACACCTAACCGACGTTCGTCACGTTTACCGTGTGCCGAAAGGGACCCACGTACGAAACGCGCAGGCGGCAGTCAGCCGCTGTTGCGTGCCCGGCTGGGCTGCACCCGCGGCGGCTCCCCGGGCATCTTCGGGAAGTCCGGCGGGAACGGCAGCTCTCCCAGCCCTGCCTCCAGGTCCCTGGCCCACCAATCCAGGAGCACATCGATCTTGCCCGCGCCGGCATGCATGTCGGCCCACGGGTCCCCAGTGGCTTTGAGCCGCGCCGGCACGGTGAGGATCGTGAAGGCATTCGGATCGGCGGAGTCGAGTTCCTCCCAGCGGATCGGGCAAGACACAGCCGCGTTGGCAAGTGCGCGCGGACTGTAGGCCCCGGCCATAGTGCGGTCGCGGTTCGCCTGGTTGAAGTCGACAAAGATACGGGCCCCGCGCTCTTCCTTCCACCAGGCGGTGGTCACCTGCGTCGGCATGCGCCGCTCAAGCTCGCGCGCCGCCGCGATGACCGCATGGCGCACATCCAGGAACTCCCGGGTCGCCTCGATCGGGGCAAAGACATGGATCCCCCGGTTGCCGGAGGTCTTAATAAACGCCTCCAGCCCGGCCTCGGCAAGAACCCGACGCAATTCCCAAGCAACCGGAACGGCCTCCGCGAACCCGGTGCCGGGCTGCGGGTCCAGGTCAATCCGCAGTTGGTCCGGGTTGTCCGGATTGCCCGCCCGGGAGGCCCAGGGATGGAACACCACGGTGTTCATCTGCACCGCCCACACCGCGGCGGCGACTTCGTCAAGGACCAGCTGGGGATGCGAGCGTTCACTGGGGTAGGCCACGACGACCGAACGGATGAACTCAGGTGCGCCTTTCGGCGGGTTCTTGGAGAAGAACTGATCGCCGTCCACCGTGTCCTTGAACCGCTGGAGAGTCACCGGCCGGTCACCGTTCGCCGCCAGGAAAGCATCCCCCACGTCCACCGTGTACCGGGCCAGGTCCAGCTTGGTCAGTCCCAGGCCGGGCCAGACCACCCTGCCCGGGCTCGACACCCGCACGTCCCGGTCGCCGTGTGGACCGCTAACAGTAAGGTGCGCTTCTTCCCTGGCCATGGGGACAACCTACCCCGGCGGCGTGAACAGTTGAAGGGCGCAACGAGCAGGACATCCTTTGACCCGGCATGATGGACGCATGACCACCCCCGAGTTCCCGATCACGTTCGACGTCGGCGACGCCAGTGTGTCGGGCGTCTATGCCGACGCCGGCGACTCCTTCGCGACCCTGGTTGTTGCCCACGGCGCGGGTGCGGGAATGGAGCATCCCTTCCTTGCCGGCTTCACCCGCGCCCTGAACACGCTGGGTGTCGCCACACTGCGGTTCAACTTCCCCTACCGCGAGGCAGGCCGGAAATTTCCGGACAGGCCGCCGGCGGCAATCGCTGCCTGGCGGGCGGCCATGGATGCAGCCGCCTCCCGGTCCGCAGGCCGGCCGTTGTGGGCCGCCGGGAAGTCGTTTGGCGGACGGATGGCCTCGATGGCGGTGGCGGATGGGATGCCGGCCGCCGGGCTTATCTACCTGGGCTATCCGCTGCACCCGCCGGGCAAGCCGGAAAAACTCCGAGATGAGCACCTCTATGGGCTGACTGTGCCGATGCTCTTCCTGCAGGGCACACGCGATCCGTTCGCCACCCCGGAACTGCTGGAAGCCGTGGCGGCGCGAATCGGGCCGTCGGCGACGGTGGAATGGCGCGAGGGCGGCGACCACTCCTTTGCCGTGGCCGGCGCCAAGGTTGGTGCCGATGAGGCGGGGGCGTCGCTGGCGGCGGCGGTGGCCCGCTTCATGGCAGCGCACGGCGAAACTCCGGGGAACGTTGTGTCCTAACCGAGGCTCCCGAACCGGCCCGCCGCGTCGCGGACATGGGCTTCGATGGCGGCGGCGGCCGCAGGGGCCCCTCCTGCCCGCCGGACGATCCCGCTCATTGCGGCCACGTTCCGCCGCACCTGCGCGTCGGCGTGGAGCGAACTGACCGCGGCCCGGAGCGCCTCCGGCCCCCTGTCCTCCGCAGCGAGGTTCCGGCCGAGGCCCAGTTCTTCAAGCCGACGGGCGGTGGCGGCCTGCTCCGGTTGCTGCGGCACGGCCAGCATGGGGACGGCGAAATAGAGCGCCTCCATGGTCGAGTTCATGCCGGCGTGGGTGATGAAAACGGCGGTCCGGCGCAGAACCTGCAGTTGCGGGAAGAACGGCCGGACCCGGACGTTGGGCCCAATCGCCCCGAGATCGGCCAGTCTTGTCTGGTCCCCGACAGCCATGGCGACCTCCCAGTCGCTGCCCCCGAAGGCATCCAGGCACATCCGGAAGAATTCCGGCTGCCGGTTCAGTGGCGTGGTCCCGAGTGAAATGAACAGCAATGGACCCGTTCCCTTGCGGGCCCATTCGCCCTCGCCGTCCCGGCCGCCCACCGTTGGCCCCACAAACCGGAACCGGTCATCGAAGGTCGCCCCCATGGGCTGAAACTCTCTTGGCAGGAACACGATGTTCAATGGCGCCGGCGGACCGTCGAACAGCCGTGGGGTCCGCACACCGTTCTCGGCCGCGAACTCCGCCAGCAGCCGGCCCATGGCCATCGCCACCTTGGCCATCTCATCGGCGCCTTCCGGCGGCGGGGCAGGCATGAGCGTTTTCAGTGAAAAGTGTTCGTTGGTGGCGTATGTGGGCATGAGGGCAATGGCCGGGGCGCCGATCTTTTCTGCGGCCATGGTGCCGCTGAGCGTCATAGCGTCGAAGCAGACGGCGTCCGGCGGGTCCTGCCGAAGGTTCTCCACCAGGGCAGGGAAGCTGGAGCGGAGGTCTTCGAACACGCGGTTCATGATCGGCAGCATCAGGTGGGCCTGCGTCCGCTGCCCGGGTCCCAGGCCAGGCAGCGAGGCCAGCCAGTTTCCGCCGGAAGCGTGGAAGGCCGCGCCGGCATGGCGGATCCGGGGCCCAAAGTCGGCGGAGGTGAAGTACGTGACCCTGTGGCCGCGCTTTACCAGCTCCGCCACTAGCGGCAGGGTCGGGTTGACGTGTCCGTGGGCGGGAATGGAGACGAACGCAAAATGCATGTCTACCGCTCTTCATCGCTTGACTAATATCCCGCTTGCCGAAAACCCACTGCTCGAAACCTTAGGTACCGGACAGTTCGCCCCAACCTTTCAACCGAACCGTTTGCCCGGACCGCTGCCCCGAACCCTTTACCCGGACCGTTCAATCGGCGTCCCGGGTCCCCGGCGGTCCGCCGTCATCCTCTTGATCATCATGCCCCTGTTGTCCGGGCGGCGCGAGTGTCCAACAGGCTGGTCCGGTCCCGGCCGGAGCCTCAGCTCCGGGGCTTGGTCCTGGCCGTGGCGGGTGCAGTCCACGGGTCTTCGGGCCACGGATGTTTCGGATAGCGGCCGCGCATTTCCGCCCGGACCTGCGCGTAGGGTCCGGACCAGAAGGATGCGAGGTCGTCCGTCACGGCGAGGGGACGGCGCGCCGGCGAGAGCAGGTGGAAAAGCACCGGCACTCGCCCGTCCGCCAGCCGCGGCGTCGCGGCCCAGCCAAAGCACTCCTGTAGTTTGACCGCCACCACGGGCCGGCCGGTGGCGTCTCCGGCGTCCGGGTAGTCGATCCGGATCCGGGATCCGCTGGGTACCGCCAGTGTTTCGGGCACAAGTTCACCCAGCCGGGTCGCGGCGGGCCACGGCAACAGCCGGCTCAGCGGTCCGGCGAGGTCGATGCCGCCCGTGGCTGCACCCCCCGCCAGGGCCGCGAGCTCCGGGGCCAGCCAGTCGTCCAGCCGGGCCAGCAGCGCCGCTTCCGAAACATCCGGCCAGGGCACGCCCAGCTCCCGGTGCAGGAGGGCAAGACGGCGGCGCAAGGCGTCTGCCGCCGTCGACCATCCGATGGTCCCCAGCCCTTCGCTTGCCAGGGCGCGGGCCACGGCGGCCCGGCCCTCCTCTGCGGTGGGCCGGACCGGGGTGGATGAGAGCACGATTGCGCCCAGGCTGCGCTCGCGCCTGGCGGAGACGCGGCCCTGGCTAAACCGCGCCTGCAGGCTTTCGCCCAGGAGGTGGTGGGCGGCGGCCTCCGCGGTGTCCGCCGTCAGCGGCGCGGCGGAGCGGATGACGGCGCCAGTCCCCGCGGCGTCGCGTCCTTGCGCGCGCGATACTTCTGCCACGCCCAGCCACTCGTGTCCGGACAGGGGGCTGCCGGCCGGCAACCCGGCGCGCGTTCCGGACGTGAGCAGGTACTGTTCCCGCCCCTCGCCCGGAACGCGGCGCGCCACACGGTCCGGGAAGGCCAGGGCGACGACGAAGCCGGTCGCCTCCGCTGCGCCCACCGTGCCGGCAACAACGGAGCGTGCGACGCCGGCGGCCTCCTGGCGTGCGATCGCCTCCATCCGCCGGACATCCTCTGCCCAGCGCCGCGATCCGGGATCCTTGCCCGATCGCAGCGCGGCCAGAAGGCGCGTGAGGTCTGCGCCGGGGGCGCGCTGGTCCCCCGAGACCAGGGCGACGGCCTCGGCCGCCGTATGGTGGCCCACCGTCGCGGCGCCGTCCAGCAGTGCGCGGGCCAGCCGCGGGTCCGTCGGGACCCGGGCCAGGATCCTGCCCAGCCCGGTGGCGTGACCGTCCGGCGCCACGGCGCCAAGTTCCCGCAGGACCTCGACGGCCTCATCCATCGCGGCCTGCGGCGGCGCGTCCGGCAGGGCCAGTCCGCGGCCGGCGGGGGCTCCCCAGCACGCCAGGATCAAGGCCGCGCCGGTCAGGTCGGCTGCCGCTATTTCCGGCATCTGGTGGGCCGGCGCGGCGCCGAAGGCCCGCTGGTCATAACATCGGATTACCGTGCCCGGGCCCTGGCGTGCGGCGCGGCCGGCGCGCTGCTCCGCGGATGCCCGGGAGCAGGACACCGTCACCAGGCCCGACATTCCGCGGCCGGAATCGCGCCGCGGTTCGCGGGACAGCCCGGAGTCGATCACCAGCCGGACCCCCGGGACCGTGAGGGAGGACTCGGCAAGTGCGGTGGAAACGATGATCCGGGCGGCCCCGCCGGGCTCACGCCCGGAGACGGCGCGGTCCTGCTCCGCCGGGCCTGCCTGGCCGTGGAGTTCCAGAACTTCTGCGCTGCTCCGGCTCCGCAACCGCGCCGCGATGTAGGAAACCTCCCACGCGCCCGGGGCGAACACCAGGGCGTCAATGTCCCGTCCGGCGGCCAGCGCGGCGGCGTGCCCTGCCGCTGCCGTGTCGGCCACGTGGTCCAGGAAGGCCTGGGCCACGCCCCGTTCGCCCAGCCGTGGCACAGCCGCGGGCGCCCATTTCACGTCAAGGGGGAACAGCGCGGAGGGGCAGTCGACGACGGGCGCCGGGCCGCCGCCGTCGTCTCCGGCCGCCGCCTCGCCGATCACCGCGGCGAAGCGGGGCGCGTCGAGGGTCGCGGACATGGCGACGAGCAGGAGGTCGCCGCGCAACTGTCGGACCTCGGCGAGCATGCCGAGGAGGAGGTCGGTCTCCAGCCCGCGTTCGTGGACCTCGTCCAGGATCACGGCGTCGGTGTCCCCCAGGCCCGGATCCGCGAGCAGGCGGCGCAGCAGGATCCCCGGGGTGACAAACTCCACCAGCGTTCCGGGTCCGGCCTGGCGTTCCCCGCGGACGGTGTAGCCGACGCGGTCCCCGGGCCGGCTGCCGTCCAGTGCCGCAAGGCGCCGGGCGGCCGAGCGCGCGGCGACACGGCGCGGCTGGGTCACCACGATGCGCGGTCCCCCCT
>JBKPJW010000214.1:0-2612 GCA_046730875.1 Actinomycetota bacterium
GCTTGTGCGCCTTGTCCTTGAACTGGGTCATCCGGGACGCCTCGCCGAATCCCGTGATGCAGTTCAGGACCCACGCCAGCTGGGCGTGCTCCGGGACCTGGGACTGGACGAACAGCGTGCACTTGTCCACGTCCACGCCCCCGGCGATGTACTGCGCGGCCGTGACCCGGGTGCGGTGGGCCAGCTCGGCGGGATCCTGCGGAACGGTGATCGCGTGCAGGTCCGGGATGAAGAAGACGGCGTCGTACTCGTCCTGCATGCGGACCCAGTTCACCAAGGCCCCGAGGTAGTTGCCCAGGTGCAGGGAGTCGGCGGAGGGCTGCATGCCGGAGAGGATGCGGTGCCGGGCCCCGGTGGTCGCCGGGGCGGCCTTGCCGGCGGCGGTCTCGGCGTCAGGGGCGGCGCCGGCTTCGGTCACAGTGGAAGTGGTGGTCATTCGTGGATGCCTCAAAACTAGAGCCGGTAGTCCACTACCAGCGGGGCGTGGTCAGAGAAGCGTGTGTCCCAGGACGCTGCCCGGTCAACAACGGCCGACACTGCGGCGGCCGCGAGAGCGGGCGTGGCCAGGTGGTAGTCGATGCGCCAGCCGGTGTCGTTGTCGAAGGCCTGGCCCCGTTGCGACCACCAAGTGTAGGGGCCGTCGACGTTACCCGCCAGGCCCCTGTGAACGTCCTTCCAGCCGATCTCCTCGCCGAAGAAACGGTCAAAGTAGGCCCTCTCTTCGGGCAGGAAGCCGGCACGTTTGACGTTGCCCTTCCAGTTCCTGATGTCCAGCTCCGTGTGGCCGACGTTGAGGTCACCTACCACCAGGGCGTGGTCGCTGTGCTTGGCAAGTTCGGGCAGCCGCTTGATCATGACGTCCAGGAAACGGAATTTGTCATCCTGCTTCGGGGTCCCTACTTCACCAGAGTGCACGTAGGCGCTCACGACGGTCAGCCGTGAGGCCTCCCCCGCCGCGTCCCGCACGAAGTAGTCCGCCTCGACCCAGCGTCCGGTGGTGGCGAAGAAGTCATCCCCGATGCCAATCCGGGTGGCAAGCGGCTCTTCGCGCGACGCGATGGCGACGCCGGCACGGCCCTTGGCCTCCGCCTCGGCGTGGAGGATGTACCAGCCCTCGCCTAGCAGTTCCTGGACGATCGCGTCCGGCGCGCGGACCTCCTGGAGGCACAGAATGTCCACCTCGCGCGGTTCAAGCCACTCCGCCATGCCCTTCTTGTAGGCGGCACGGAGGCCGTTGACGTTGACTGACGCGATGCGAAGGTGGTCCTTCTTCAATGCCGAGCTCACCCGATCCACTCTAGTCGATGATGGTTCCGGAGACCGGCGCGTCATCGGCGCCGGAGGATTTGATCATGTCCCGCGCGTTCGTGGCGGTGATCTCCATGGTTTCCAGGGCCCGGCGGATCGTGTCTTGATCCGCGGCTTCGCCCTTCGCGCGCTCCTCCTCGACCACGCGGACCTGAACCTGGACGATCTTGAAGGAGTGGTCGAGCTTCATGTCACGGATGCTGTCCGACTCGCCGCGGGCGCTGACCAGGCGGGTGCCGCCGTGGTCCGAGCTGCCGGCGGCCGGCGGCCTTCCGGCGGCGGCGTTGAAGGCATTCTGGGCCTCGTTCAGCCGGGCTCCTGCTTTTTTGGCGGCCTTCTGGATGCTGAACACCACAAACGCGGCCAGCGCGAGCCAGAAGCCGGCGATGATCGCCACCACCCAGCCCACGATGTCGTTCTGGTTGGCCGCGAAGATCACGGCCACCACGAACGCGATGATGAAGACCAGCAGCCCCGGCCCGCTGATGCGGAACATGGAAAACCGGCCCCTGGCCGTGGTGTCGTTGGACGTGGACGCGGAGCTACCCAGAAATTGCATGAGCCCATTATCGCAAACGGCGCCGGCCGCCAGCCGCGCTTCCACCCCGGGCGAACGCTGCGCCCGGACCGACCAAACGCTCGCCCCACCCAACTAGCTCGCAGCAGGGGCCGTTCTGGGCCTCCAGAACGGACCCTGCTGCGAGTCAGTTGGGGATTCTCGGCGGTCGGATGCCCCGCGCCCCCGCACAGGGCCTGCGCCTTAGGTCAGGACCAGGCAGAACGGGTGGCCGCTGGGGTCCGAGTAGACGCGGAAGGTCTCAGTGCCGCCCGTCAGGCGGGTGGCACCGAGCCGGAGGACTTCCGCCTCGGCGGCGTCGAGGTCGGAGACCTTCACGTCCACGTGCATCTGCTGGGGATGCTCGACGTCCGGCCACTGCGGCCGGACCAGCCGGTCCACGCGCTGGAAGGCGACGGCGGGACGGTCGGCGGCGTCGCCGATGGAAATCCAGTCCGCATCCTCCTGCACCCGGATCATGCCCAGCAGCTCCTGGTAGAAGGTCGCGAGTTTGTCCGGCTCCTCGCAGTCGATCACGAGTGCCTGCCATTTTCCGATCATTGGATCTCTCCTTATCCGGACGTACGCTGTCAGGGCCTTGGGCCGTGGCCTTATTTGAGGAACAGCCGGCGCAGGCGGCTCGTGGTGAGCAGGACGCCGAGGGCGATCATGACGAGGTAGTAGCCAACATGCACGGCGGTGGCCGGGGTGAACGCGCCCGCGCTGATCTGGCGCAGCAGTTCCACCC
>JBKPJW010000215.1:0-9166 GCA_046730875.1 Actinomycetota bacterium
CGGCGCCGTTGATGCCCGGTTCCAGCGTGACGATGCGGCCGGCGGCGTTGTTGAGCAGTTCACGGTCGTGGCTGATGAAGAACACGGTCTTCTTCGACTCGTTCAGCTTGGCCTCGAGCCAGCGCTTGCCCGGGACGTCAAGATAGTTGTCGGGTTCGTCCAGGAGCAGCAGCTCGTCGGGGCCGGCGAAGAGGGCTTCGAGGACCAGCCGTTTCTGTTCGCCGCCGGAAAGGCTCGACGCCGGGCGGTGCTGCGCGCGATCGAAGGGCAGGCCGAGGGCGGCCATGCAGACCTCGTCCCAGACAGTTTCGACGTCATAGCCGCCGGCATCTCCCCAGTCCACGATCGCCTGGGCGTAGGCCATCTGGGTGGGCTCGTCGTCGTGCTCCAGCATGGCGAGTTCGGCCTCGTCCACCGCGCGTGCGGCGGCGGCCAGAGCCGGCGGGGCCGCGGACACCAGCAGGTCCCGGACAGAGGAGTCGTCCCGGACCTGGCCCACGAACTGGCGCATGATTCCCATGTTGCCGGAACGGCCGATCACGCCTTCGTCCGGAACGAGGTCGCCGGAAATGATCCGGAACAGCGTGGTCTTGCCGGTTCCGTTCGGCCCGATCAGCGCCGTCTTGGTGCCGTCCGGGACCTTGAACGTCACCCCGTTGAGCAGCTGCGTGCCGTCGGAGAGGAAGTAATCGATGCCGGAAACGTCAATATGAGCCACGCATTCAATCTTCCCACGGCGCGGCCCACCGGCTTTTCCGTTCCGGCGTGCGCGGAAACTCCGGCGCAATCGCCCGGGCCGTGGCGGCCAGACGGCCGCCACGGCCTAGTGTCGGAAGCTCATCCGGCCTGAGTGAGGAACTCCTTGAGCAGCGGCCCGGACGTGGTGGCGCCAAGGCCACCGTCCTCGACGAAGACGGCGACCGCCAGGTCACCGTGTACGGCTACGATCCACGCGTGCGTCTTGGGCGGAGTGTCGTTGCCGAACTCCGCCGTTCCGGTCTTCGCGCCGACCGGGGCTCCCGGAACGGACGCCAGGAACCCTGCATGCCCGCTGGTCACCACGGCCCGCATCATGTCAGAGAGCGCCGCCGCCTCCGCTGCGGTGACCGGAGTCCCTGCCGCCGCGGCCGGCGCAGGGGCCTCGGGGGTTGCGGCGTCGGACGCTGCAGCGTCACCGGAGGGCGGGACGGCCGACGACGAGCCGGCGCCGGGGCTTCCGGTGCCCGGGGACGTGACGCCCTCGTTCGGATTCAACACCAACTGGGCGGCCACTGGGGCTCCCTTGGCCACCGAGCCGGCCATGATGGCGGCGGCCAGCGGGGACAGGAGCACCTTGCCCTGGCCGATCATGGAGGCGGCGTGTTCGGTGCCTTCGGCTTCCCCGGGAACGGAGCCGAGGAACGCGCCGGTTCCGAGCGCGGGCGCTTCGACCGCCACGCCCAGCGAGGTCGCGGCGGATTCGAGCTGCCCCTGGCTGACGGTGTCACGGGCGTTGATGAAGGCAGTGTTGCAGGAGTGCGCAAATGCATCGCGCAGCGTCACGGAACCCAGCGAAGACGCCGGATATCCTTCGGCGTTCTTGAAGGTTCGGCCGTCCACGGTGAGGGTTGCCGGGCAGTCGACCTTGGAATCGGGGGTCATGCCGTTGCGGAGCAGGGCCAGGGAATCGACCATCTTGAAGATCGATCCGGGGGCGTACTGGCCCAGCATCGCGGTGTCATAGCCGTTGCTGCCCGGCCCGGACGCGGCCGCGAGGACGGCGCCGCTGGAGGGCCGGAGCGCCACAATGGCCGACGCCGGGCCTACCTTGCCGAGGACGTCCTCCGCGACTTGCTGCAGCTTCGGGTCCAGCGTGGTTTTCAGCGGGGTTCCTGCCTTGATCTCAGTCTGGAATAGCACCCGGCGCCCCTCGTTGGGCAGAGTCTTCTTCTCTTCGGCGGTGAGGCCAGCTTTCTCGGCGAAGACCTGGATGCCGTCGCTGCCGCGTAGCTGCGCGTCGTATTGCTGTTGGAGGCCGCCGGTGCCCGTGGTGTCCCCGGTTTTGAGTGCCCCGTTCGATTCTTCGATCTGCTCTGCATTCGCCTCGGCTGCGGTGCCCAGCAGGGCGCGGGCGAAGGTGCGCGTGGGTGCCAGCGGGAGGACGTCCCGGATGGCCCGGGCGCCGGGAATCTCGCCGATCTGAGCGTCGGTGATGGTCCTTCCCTCCTCGCGCAGAGTGATGGCGGCAACGAATGCCTCCGGACCGGCTGCCTGAACCTGCTGGGCGTAGGCCGCCGGGTCCACGCCGACCAACTGGGCGAGCTTAGTGGCGGAGTCGGCGGGGTCCGCGCCGCCGAGTGTCGGCTTGTCGATGCCTACGTTGGCGACCGGCCGGTAGGTGACCAGCGGGACGCCGCCGGCACCCAGGATGTCGGCCCGCTCGGGCCTATGGGTCGCCGAGTAGACGATCTCGCCGTCGGCCAACTCGGGGACCAGGGTGGCCGGGTTCCATACCGTCAACCACTTATCGCCGGACTTCTTTAACTGGGCGAAGGTGGTGTACTTCCACTCGCCGGAGCCGATCTTCCAGCTGTAGTTGAGCGGGACGGTGGCCGTATTGGACTCCAGCGTCAGTTGGCCGCTTTCTACGGCGGGCTTGGCGGGGTCCAGGCCCTTAAAGATTTCCTTCAGCTGGTCATTGGCCGCGCCGGATTCCTTCCCGTCAAACGGGACCGAACCGACGTCGAGCGCGGACACCGAGGTGGCAAGCTGCTTGGCAGCGCTTTCGGCGCCCGTGCGGCCGTCGTCGCAGGCGACCAGGGAGGCGCCGAGGACGAGACCCACAAGGGCCAGTGCAAGTTTTTTTGTGTTCCCCATTGCGCCATTATGCCCCGGACTACAAGCAAGTCCGTGGTCACAAGGCACCCCCGCCCAACACCGTCACGACACCGTTATACGACGTCGGCCGTTGCCGTGGCCTGCCGGCTAGGAGTCACCCAACCCGAGCTCCGGAACGGAGAGACCAAACATGTCTTTTAGGGCATATGTCGCCGCGTGGAAGCCGGACATTCCCGTGACGCCGGGACCCGGCGGCGTGGAGGACGAGCACAGATACATACCGGCCAGAGGCGTCCGCCACGGAACCGGGCTCAGCACCGGCCGCCGCAGCGTGCCCCGAAGGTCCATCCGGCCGGCGCTGAAGTCCCCGCCGACATAGTTCTCGTTGTACGCCGCGAGCCCGGCGGCCGTCGTCACCTTGAACTGGACCACCAGGTCCCGGAACCCCGGCGCGAAGCGCTCCAATTGCGCCATGACCGCTTCGCTCATGTCCACGGCGGAGCCTGCCGGAACATGGCAGTAGGCCCACAGGATGTGGCGGCCTGCCGGGGCGCGGCCGGAGTCAAAACGCGAGGGCTGCGAGACCAGCACGTACGGCCTGTCCGGATGCCGGCCCGACTCGACCAGGCTCTCCGCCTCGGCCATTTCCGCCCGGGTGCCGCCGACATGCACGGTTCCGGCATCGGCGAGGCCCTCGGCAGCCCACGGCACGGGTCCGGCGAGGATGAAGTCGACTTTGCAGGCCCCGTTCCCGAAGCGGAACGACTCGAGGGCGCGGCAGTACCCGGCGGGGAACCTGCCGTCCGCCAGATGCAACAGTGCGGGCGGCGCCACGTCCAGCAGGGTGGCCCGGACCGGCGGCAGCTCCGCGAGCGAGGTGATCGGCCTCCCGGTCTCGATTACCCCGCCATGGGCTTCGATGTCGGCGATTAGCGCCCGGGCAATCGCGGCCGATCCGCCACGCGGAACAGGCCAGCCGCCGGCATGCGCCAGGGTGCCCAGCATCAGGCCGGCGCCGGCGGCCGTGATCGAGGGCAGCGTTGCCACGGCATGCGCGGCGACACCGCTCAGCAGGGCGGGAGCCAGGTCCTCCCTGAACCTCGCGTTCCACAGCCTCGAGCCTTGCTCGAGCGTCCGGAGGCCAAAGGCGGCGGCCGCCACCGGATCCTTGGGTATCCGCACCAACTGGTTCAGGGTCAGGTCGGCGACGCCCTCTACCCGCCGCACGAGCGGTGCCATGAGCCGGCGGTAGGCGGCGCCGTCGCCTCCGAGTTCGGCGGCAGTGCGGTCCAGGGAACGGTAGGCCAGCGCCGCACGGCCGCCGTCCAGCGGGGACCCGTACGAGACATCCGGGACTTCGAGGGGCACCCGCCGGGCGAGCTCGAACCGGCGGAAGAACGGCGAGGCCAGGACCATGGGGTGCACGGCAGAACAGACGTCGTGGAAGTGGCCCGGTTCGATCAGTTCGGCGGTGCGTAGTCCGCCGCCGGGGGTGGCGGCCGCCTCGAACACCCGGACTTTGAGTCCGGCACGCGCCATGGTCACGGCTGCTGCCAGCCCGTTGGGACCAGAACCGACGACGGCGACGTCAGTCACGGGCTGCGGCCTTCCGCCACGGCACCACAGACGCCGCGGGCCGGCCAAGATTTAGCCGAAGCCAGTCCGGGGCGCCGTCGAAGGGGCCGCCATGGGGATCGTCCACGCGGTGGCGGCGAATCACGTCATAGGACGGATGCCAGATGTCCCAGGCGACACGCGCCATCAGGTAGGCGGTAGCGAGCATGTGGGCAACCACTGCCAGGACGTAGTACGGCATATCGATGTTGTGCTGGGTCGAGCCGCCGCTGGTCGCCTGCCCGAGGTACATCCAGACAGCACCCCAGTGCAGCGCTTCGATGGTCTGCCAGATCAGGAAGTCACGCCAGCGGGGCCGGGCAAGGACGATGAGGGGGATTAGCCACAGGACGAACTGGGGCGAGTACACCTTGTTCGTGAGAATGAACGCAGCCACGATCAGGAAGGCCAACTGCGCAATCCGCGGCCGCCGGGGTGCGGTCATGGCCAGGATCCCGATCAGGACGCAGGCCAGCAGGAACAGGTCCAGCGCGAGGGAGTTGATGGCCTCGGCCTCGAGCGGGTTCCAGCCCAGGCGGCCGGCCAGCAGGTTGTATGCAAACCAGGGTGAGCTGTAGCCTGCGGGACGCTCCTGCGTGAACTGGTAAAAGTACTTCCAGCCGTCCGGATTTGAGGCGGCTACCGGGAGGTTGACCGCCAGCCAGGCCGCCGTGGCGGCACCGGCGGTGATCAGGAGCGCCCGGATGCGCCCGCTCCGGATCGCCAGCAGCAGGACGGCACCGAGGATCAGCACGGGGTAGAGCTTGGTAGCAGTGCCGAGGCCGATGAGGATTCCGGCCAGGATGAGTTTATTGCGCGAAAAGAAGTACATGCCAAGAGCCAGCAGGCACACGGCCCACATGTCCCAGTTAATGACACCGGCCAGGACAATACCGGGGGCGAGGGCGACCATTGCCGCGTCCCAGGACCGCCGCCGGTTCGTCCGGGCTGTGGCCAGCACGGTGATGATCCAGACGGCGGCGATCAGGGTGGCATTGACGTCGAAGTACCCCAGGACGCGGGGGTTACCGGTGCCGGCGCCTGGCACCAGAAGTGCTGTTGCCCCCGCGATGAACCCCATCAGTACGGGGTACTCAAAGAGGCTTCCCTGGGTGATGAACGGGAAGGCGCCGTCGCCAAGGCCGCGGTTGCGGAACAGCTCCGGGAAGTCCGAGTAGCAGGTGGCGTAGAACTGTCCTGGTGTTTCCCAGCCGTTGGTGCGGCAGAAGTTTTTCAGCAGTATTCCGGCCAGGGCTGCGATGACGGTGAGGATCACCAGCACCCGCTCCACCGTGAAGAAGCCTGGCGATACGATCCCGGGCGCGGAGCGGAGGCCCAGGGGGCCGCCTACCAGTTCCGTGAAGTTCCGGAGGAAAGGGTCGCTGCGGCTCGGGATAACCAATCGGACCCGTTTGCGGCGCTCCGGCGGCTTTGTCTCCTGCATGATCTTGAGCTTACCGGTGGCCATTGCCCCGCGCCGCGCTCACCCGTGCCTGGCTCGTCGCAAGGGTCCGCCGCAACCCGGTTGTGCTCAGCGGCGGGGCTTACTCGGGGAGCCCGTGCATCGCCGCACGGGCTTCCCGCCGCGATCCAGAAACGTGTTCAACGGAACAGGCCGGCCTGGTATATCGCGAGGAAGACGTCGTCGCGTTTCTGGTCCAGGAGCTGTCCGTTGAAGCGGGTTGACTGCATTCGCTCCTGGCTCTGGAACAGGATCTTGTAGAGCTTGATCATCATGGTGGTCACCTCCTTTGAGGGGTCGTGATCGGTAGCCGGGGTGGACAAAAATGGCCAAATAAACAGAGATATTTGGGCACGACAAATAAAGCCACTAATGCGCGGAGTTCGAGCGGCCCAATCCGGACGCGACAATTACACGCGGAATCCCTGGGTCAATTGAGCGGGAATTCCGGGTGCGGAAAAGTCATTCGATGGAAAGTGGCCCCGGGACGCGGTAGCGCCGACAACCCCAACAAGAAGCTGGGTTCCGAACTATGGGGAAGTTGCGCAACCGCGTGGTTTCGTCTGATCAGGCTGCTGTAAAGGGGCTTCCCTCAGGGAAGCCCTCTGCCGCCGGCCAGCCTGCATTAGCTGGGACGGAACAAGGTTAGGAAGCAGTCAGACCGACATTTGGGCGCGACAGAGCAACCGAGGCCGGGGTGGCGGTGATGAAGTGCATCCATCCGCTAGTCAAAGTAATCATCATTTTCCCAACCTCCTTCGCTGTCCTGCCGTTGCTCCGGCGGCTGGCCGGGCGACGCGCGCCGTGACCCCGGCAAGTCGCTCTGGGGTCAGAAATAAAAATACACCACAAATGCGGCAGCTGCCTACCGAATTCATAAACTTTCTTGAACTTTATTTCCGGACCCGGGTTTAAAGTCCCCAGCGCACGATTGCCGGTGTTTTCTTGTCCCATCCCAGCGTGCAGACTTTAGCGGTTCCCAACACGAAATGCCGGCCCTCGCGGGCGTCGAGCCCGAGCCACCGGGCGGTCAGGATGCGGGAGAAATGTCCGTGCGCGACGATCAGCACGTTATCCAGGCCTGATTCCAGCACACTGGCCACGATCTTGTCCGCCCGGGCAGCGACGTCGTCGAGCGCTTCACCGTTAGGCACGCCGTGCGTCCAGATCAGGTATTCGGGGTTGTCCTTACGGATCAGGTCCGAGCTGATGCCCTCATAGTCGCCGTAGTCCCATTCGACCGCCAGCGGCTCCAGCCGGGCGTCGGGGTAGCCGGCGAGCTCGGCCGTGCGGCGGGCGCGGCGCAGGGGCGAGGTCAGCACGAGGTCAAAGTCGACAGTCTCAAGCACCCTGCGGGCCTCCACGGCCTGCTGCTCGCCTTCCACTGTGAGGGGCATGTCAGTGAGTCCGGTGTACTGCCCGCTCTTGGACCACTCTGTTTCACCGTGCCGCAGGATCCACAGTTGGGGACGGGGGCCGTTGGAAGGTGCGGTCACTTAGGACTCCTCAGTGGTGGATAGTTCGGCGCCGGCAGGCGCCGCTTCAGGCTGGGCCGCCCACCAGTCCCGCAAGCGGGACTCGGCGACGGCGGGATCGAGCGGACCGTGCTCCATGCGTTCTTCCAGCAGGAATTTGTAGGCCCGGCCCACCACGGGACCGGGTTTGAGTCCCAGCAGGGCCATGATCTGGCCGCCGTCCAGGTCCGGGCGGACGGCGTCGAGGGATTCCTGTTCCCGCAGCGCCGCAATCCTGTCCTCGAGGTCGTCGTAGGCGAAGGACAGCCGGTCCGCCTTGCGCTGGTTCCGGGTGGTGACGTCGGAGCGGGTGAGCCGGTGCAGACGCTCAAGGAGGGGACCGGCGTCGGTGATGTAGCGGCGGACGGCGGAATCGCTCCAGCCGGCCTCGCCGTATCCGTAGAAGCGCATGTGCAGCTCCACTAGCCTGGCCACCGCCTTGATGGTGTCATTGTCGAACCGGAGCGTCTTCATGCGCTTGGCGGTCAGCTTGGCGCCCACCATGTCGTGGTGGCGGAAGCTCACCGCACCGCCCGGTTCAAAACGGCGCGTGGCCGGTTTGCCGACGTCGTGCATCAGGGCCGCGAACCGCAGCACAAAGTCCGGGCCCGGCACCGGGCCGTCCGCCTTGGTTTCCAGCGCGGCGGCCTGCTCCAGGACCTGCAGCGAGTGCTGGTAGACGTCCTTATGGCGGTGGTGCTCATCGGATTCGAGGCGCAGGGCCGAGACTTCAGGCAGCACGAGGTCCGCGAGTCCCGTGTCCACCAGCAGGTCCACGCCGGCCCGCGGATGCGCAGCGCAAATGAGCTTGACCAGTTCATCGCGTACGCGTTCGGCCGAGATGATGGTGATCCGTTCCGCCATCCGGATCATCGCCTCACGGACGTCGTCGTGCAGCGAGACCCCCAGCTGCGCCGCGAACCTCGCGGCACGCATCATGCGCAGGGGATCATCGGAGAACGAGGTCTCCGGCGGCCCCGGCGTGTTGAGGATCGAGGCGTGCAGGTCGCGGACGCCGCCGAACGGATCGATCAGTTCCAGCATGGGCAGCCGCAGGGCCATGGCGTTGATAGTGAAGTCCCGCCGGAGCAGGTCATCGGTCAGTGATGTTCCGAAGGCCACTACCGGCTTGCGGGATTCAGGATCATAGGCGTCGGCCCGGTAGGTGGTGATCTCGATCTGGAAGTCACCCTTGCGCATCCCGATCGTGCCGAAGGCGCGCCCGATCTCCCAGTAGTGATCCGCCCATTTTTTGATCAGGGCCACTGTCTGGTCCGGTGTGGCATCGGTGGTGAAGTCCAGGTCGGGCGAGACCCGGCCGAGGAAAAGGTCACGGACGGGGCCGCCCACGAGGGACAGCTCATGCCCGGCGTCGACAAAGCGCTGCCCAAGCTCCAGCACCACCGGGTCCACTTGGAACGAAACGGTGTGGGAGTCAGTCTTCTGATGTGCGTGCGCCATAGTTACTTCAGCTTGTCAGACAACCGCGCCAGCACCACACCGGAACCCACAGGGATCCGGCCGCCGCGTCACGATCTCGCGCGGAGCGCCGCGGTCCCACTTTCCCGGCCGTCCACTTTCCAGCCATGTTTAGGTCATCAACAGCGGGGAAGAGTCGTTAGAGTGGACATCATGGCCCATCCCGTACCGAGCGCTCCCGGCAGGAGGACAAACGCACCGTTGCCGTCGGCAATAGGTGCCAATGTCGCGCCTGTCCAGCACACGGGCCATGCCTCCCTGCCCACCGTGGAGGAGATTT
>JBKPJW010000216.1:0-1813 GCA_046730875.1 Actinomycetota bacterium
CCTCGCTGAATTCTCGGCAGCCACGCTCAGCCAAGCTGCCGGCGCTGAGCTTGAATGCGGCGTCACGCTAAAGCGCCGTAAGAAGACCATGACGGTTGCAGGGAGCAGCCCGCGGGCCATCGTCCTGGACCGCATCGAGCAGAGCGTCGGGCAAGGCCCCTGCATCGAGGCGCTGCGGACGAAGACCGTGTACCTGCTGGCCGACGTCGAGACCGATCCGCGCTGGCCGGCCTACCAGCAGCAGCTCGCGGCGCACGGCTGCCGCAGCACCCTCGGCGTGCCCCTGGAAATCGGCGAGGACGCATCCGCCGCCCTGAACTTCTTCGCCTCCGACACCGGGATTTTCACCGAGGCAATCGTCACCGAGGCCGCCGGGTTTGCCGACCTCGCGGGCCGGGCCCTTCGCCTGGCCGTCCGGATCGGCACCGCACAGTCCCGGGCCGAGGACCTGAAGGCCGCCATGGAGCACCGCACCTCCATCGACCTGGCCTGCGGCGTGATCATGGCGCAGAACCGCTGCTCCCAGGACGAGGCCATGGCCATTCTCACCCGGGTATCCAGCAACCGGAACCAGAAGCTCCGCGACGTCGCGGCCGACGTCCTGCGGCATCTCACCAGCGAGGAAGTCCGCACCCACTTCGACGCCTGAGTTCCCGGCCCGCGGCCCGGCCTAGGATGAAGGGGATGACCACCACACAGACCGCCCCCTTCAGCCTCCGCAGCATCGCCGTCCCCGCCTTCGGTCCGGCGCTGCTGTTCAGCATCGGCGAGGGCGCCATCCTGCCCGTGGTGGCGTTGTCCGCCCGCGACCTCGGGGCCTCGGTGGCCGTCGCCGCGCTGGTGGTCACCCTGATCGGTCTGGGCTCCTGGTTCTTCAACCTCCCCGCCTCGCTCATCACCCTGAAGTTCGGCGAACGCTGGGCCATCGTCGGGGCCGCGGCGACCAGCGCCGTCGCCCTCGCCGCCGCGGCACTGGCACCGCTTGTGCCCGACGGCCTCTGGCTGCTCGCGGCGGCCATGATCGTGGTCGGCATGGCCGCCAGCGTCTTCAGCCTGGCCCGGCAGAAATACCTGACCGAGGCGGTACCGGTGATCCTCCGGGCACGGGCCCTGTCCACGCTCGGCGGCGTCACCCGGATCGGCATCTTCATCGGGCCCTTCATCGGCGCAGCCGTGATGCAGTTCGCCGGCATCACCGGCGCCTACTGGGTGGGGGTTGTCGCTATGGTGGCGGCCGCGGCCCTGTCGGTGACCATCCCGAACCTCGTGACCGCGCCCGCAGCAGACGGCGGCGTCCCCGTCCCGAAGGCCACCCTGCGCAGCGTCGCCGTGTCCCACGCCGGGGTCTTCCTGAGCGTCGGTGTGGGGGTAATGCTGCTCAGTGCGCTGCGTGCCTCCCGACAGGTGGTGATCCCGCTCTGGGCCGAGCACCTCGGGATGGACGCGACGCAGGCCTCCCTGATCTACGGGCTGTCCGGGGCCATCGACATGCTGGTCTTTTATCCGGCCGGGAAATTGATGGACCGCAAAGGCCGGCAATGGGTGGCCATTCCCTCGACCCTCATCATGGGCACGGCCATGCTGCTGATCCCGCTCAGCACCGCCTTCGCAGGTTTGCTACTCGCGGCGCTGCTGATCGGCTTCGGTAACGGCATCAGTTCCGGCCTGAACATGACGCTGGGGGCCGATTTCTCACCCGACAACGGCCGCGGCCAGTTCCTGGGAATCTGGCGGTTCCTGGCCGACGCCGGGGCCACCGGCGGCCCGGTGCTGCTCTCGGCCGTGACCGCCGCGGCCTCGCTCGGGGCCGGGG
>JBKPJW010000217.1:0-7161 GCA_046730875.1 Actinomycetota bacterium
ATCATGAGCAGGAACGCGGTGAACGGGTCCTGGGTTCCGGACAGCGCGGAAAGCAGCGGCCAGGTGAACAGCACCCCGGTGATGCCGAACCAGAGCAGCAGCGGCTTGCGGCCGACCTTGTCCGAGATCAGGCCGTAGACCGGCTGCAGCAGCATGAAGATGAACAGCGCCCAGAAGTTGATTACGGAGGTGTCGGTCTTGGCGATGCCGGAGGTGTCGTTCATGAACTTGAGGATGAAGTTGGTGTACGTGTAGAACGCCACCGTGCCGCCGAGCGTAACGCCGATGCAAATCAGCAGCGGCTTCCAGTACTGGGTGAACAGCAGCTTCATAGTGCCCGGCTGGGCAACGCCGGCCACGGCGGGAACCTTCGCAGCCTCGACCTGTTCGGCGGACACTGTTTCTTCCATCGAGCGCCGCAGCCACAGGACCACGAGCGCAGCCACGCCGCCGATTGCGAACGGGATGCGCCAGCCCCACTCGGTGAGGTCGCCCTTCGGCATGACGTTCTGCAGGATCACAAGGACCAGCAGCGCCATCATCTGGCCGCCGATCAGCGTGACGTACTGGAAGCTGGAGAAGAATCCGCGGCGCTTGGAGGTTGCGGCCTCGGACATGTAGGTGGCACTGGTGCCGTATTCGCCGCCGACAGAGAAGCCCTGGATCAGCCGCACCAGGATCAGCAGGATCAGCGCCCAGACTCCGATCTGCTGCGTGGTCGGCAGGATCGCGATCGCGAAGGAGCCGGCGGACATCAGTGTCACGCTGAGCGTGAGCGCCGCCTTACGGCCCTTGCGGTCGGCGTAGCGCCCGAAGAACCAGGCACCGATCGGGCGCATCAGGAACGACGTCGAGAAGACGGCCATCGCTTCGAGGCCCGCCTGGAGCTCGTCCTTGGAGTTGAAGAAGTGCGACTGAAAGTACGCCGCGAAAACGGTGTAGACGTAGAGGTCGTACCACTCCACGAGGTTGCCGGCAGAGCCTTTGAGAATGTTGCTTATAGCTCTTCTCGTCTGTGCCGATTCGGACAGCTGGGTGCTCATCAATGAACCTTCCTGGATCCGGCGCCGCCTGTAAGCAACACCGTCCGCCACCTTAGACCGCATGACCGAGCGCACCCGAGTTTTGTTCATACTGGTCACGGAATACTTGTTCATGCGCACAATGCGAGCGGTTTCGGCCTGATGGCAGGATGGGACCATGACTTCTACCGCATTCGACTCCGCCGCCCTGGCTGCCTCCGGCAGGGCCACCGACGCCGTCCCCTCCCCCGCCGTCGCCCTGACCATCGCAGGTTCCGAAGCGACCGGCGGCGCCGGGGCGCAGGCTGACCTGAAGACCTTCCAGGAACTCGGCGTCTTCGGGATCGCGAATCTGACCTGCATCGTGTCCTTCGATCCCAAGGACAACTGGAATCATCGCTTCGTCCCCGTTGACCAGCAGGTCATCGCGGACCAGCTGGAGGCAACGACGGCGGCGTACGGTGCCGCGTCTGGCGCGCCGTCGGTGCTGGACACCGTGAAGATCGGCATGCTGGGCAGCCCCGCAACGATTTCGACCGTCGCCGCCGCGCTGGGCGGCTCCGGCTTCACCAACGTGGTGCTGGATCCGGTGCTGATCTGCAAGGGCCAGGAGCCGGGCCATGCACTGGATACCGACCAGGCGCTGAAGTCACAGATCCTGCCACTGGCCACTTTTGTCACGCCGAACCACTTCGAGGCCGAGTCGCTCTCCGGGCTGGACATCACGGACCTGGAGTCCCTCAAGGCCGCCGCGGTCCGCATCCATGAGCTCAGCGGCGCCGCTGTACTGGCCAAGGGCGGCGTGCGGCTGGAAGGCCCGGACGCCGTCGACGTCTATTACGACGGTGAAACGCTGGAAGTCCTGTCCGCCCCGAAGGTGGGCGAGGTGGCCGTATCCGGCGCCGGGTGTTCCCTGGCGGCCGCCGTGACGGCCGAACTCGCCAAAGGGGCGACGCCGCTGCAGGCTGCCCGGACGGCCAAGGCGTTTGTGACCGCCGGGATCCGGAACCGGGTGGCCTCGGGCGCCCCGTTCGATGCCCTGTGGCAGGGCGGCCCGCGCTAACTGGTCAGTGCGCGGAACTCGCCCCACACCGCTTCGCGAATGGCGCGCGACACCCTAAGCCGCCGAGGTCGCCGGAGGCTCTCCAGGCCGCCGGAAGTTTGCGGCGAATTCGAGAGCTTCCGGCGATTTGGATCCCGGTGTAGTGGAACGGACAGATGAACTCGTTGGTCTGGTGGGTGAGGCTGAGTCTGCTCTGGATGGCGTCGAAGTCTTCGGTGATGGCCAAGGTTATGGCCAGCCCGAGCGACTCGCATACTTCCGGCGAACTCGAAGGACCTCAGCCCCGAGGGATGTTCCGCAGGTTGCTCCGTGCCATGCTGACGGCCTCGCCGGCGCCCCGGTTGAGGACCACTTTGGACATGGCCGTGGCGAAGCCCAGGATCTGCGCGCCCTTGATCTTGGGCGGGAGGGACAGCGCCTTGGGGTCCGTGATGAGCTCCACGAGCGACGGACCGGGGTGCGCGAACGCAGCCCGGTAGGCCACCTCGATCCGGGACGGGTCGGTGACGCGGACGGCATGGAAGCCCAGGGCCCGGGCGACGTCCGCGTAATTGGCGTCCGGGACGTCGACACCGAAGTCGGGTAGCCCGTCCACCAGCATTTCGAGTTTCACCATGCCCAGGGTGGAGTTGTTGAAGACCACCACGTTGACCGGCAGCCGGTGCGCGGCGATCGTGATGAGCTCTCCCAGTAGCATGGACAGGCCGCCGTCGCCTGAAACGGAGATCACCTGCCGGCCGGGGTAGGCCAGTTGGGCGCCGATCGCGTGCGGCAGCGCGTTGGCCATGGACCCGTGAAGGTAGGAGCCGATCAGCCGGCGCGTGCCCAGCGGGTTGATGTACCGCGCGGTCCAGACGTTGCACATCCCGGTATCGGCTGTGAAGACCGCGTCTTTGGCCGCTATCTGGTCCAAGAGCGAGGCCGCGTATTCCGGGTGGATCGGCTGCTTCGTCCCCACGTTGCGGGTGTAGGCCCCCACGGCTTTGTTCATGAGGCGGTCGTGCTTCTTGAGCATGGCGTTGAGGAAGCGGCGGCTTTTCTTCGGCTGCAGTTGCGGCATCAGCGCGGCGAGCGTGGGCAGCACGTCTCCGTGCACGGCGATGTCGACGTCGGTCCGCCGGCCCAGTTTGTGCGCGGCACGGTCCACCTGCGCCGTCCGGGTTTCGGGAAGGAACTGGTCGTAGGGAAAGTCGGTGCCCAGCAGGATCAGCAGGTCCGCGTCCTCGATGCCCTCGGCCGCGGCACCGTAGCCCAGCAGCCCGGTCATACCGATGTCGTAGGGGTTGTCGTACTGCATGAAGTCCTTGCCGCGGAGCGAGTGGCCGATCGGCGCGGCCAGCAGTTCGGCGAGGGCAATGACCTCGCTGTGCGCGCCCTGCACGCCGGCCCCGGCGAAGATGGCGACCTTGCCGGCGGCGTTGATGGCGTCCGCCAGTTCCCGCACGCTCACCGGGTCCGGCGCAAGAGTCGCCGGACGGAAGGTGGCGGGTGCCGGCGTCGGAGCTGTCGCCTCGAGACCGGCGATATCGCCGGGAAGCGTCACTACGGCGACGCCCCGGAGTCCGACGGCGTGCTGGATGGCGCTGTGCATGACCCGGGGCGCCTGCTCCGCAGTGCTGATCAGCTCGGAGTAGACCGAACATTCGTTGAAGAGCCGGTCCGGATGGGTCTCCTGGAAAAAACTGCTGCCGATCTGCTTGCTCGGGATGTGCGAGGCGATGGCAAGCACCGGGGCCTCCGAGCGGTTGGCGTCGTACAGCCCGTTGATCAGGTGCAGGTTGCCGGGACCGCAGGAGCCGGCGCAGACTGCGAGCCGGCCGGTCAACTGGGCTTCCGCCGCCGCGGCGAAGGCGGCTGCTTCCTCGTGCCGGACATGGATCCAGTCGATGCCGCCCTGCTTGGAGCCGCCGGTCTGGCGGACGGCGTCGACAATCGGGTTGAGGCTGTCGCCCACGATCCCGTAGATCCGCTGCACACCGGCAGCCTGGAGTTGTTCAATGAGCTGGTTGGCAAGTTCCTTGGCCATGGGTGCACGCTCCCGGACGATTGATCGATGAGCTGACACAGGCCAATATAGTCCGCCCTGCTGTCAGCCACGCCCGGGCCACCCTCCCTAATCTTCTGCAACAGATCGCGGGATGCTCCCTCACCTCAATCCGCGGGAGCGTCCAACAGCAACGGGCAAGATCTGCGGGAGCGCCCAACAGCACGGGCAAGATCTGCGGGAGCGCCCGGGAGGCGGAGGGGCCCGCGAGTTGGGTGCTCAGTTCCCCGAATGCGCCTGCAGGAAGCTGTAGACCTCGGTCTCGTCCACCCCCGGGAAGGCGCCCGGGGGCATTGCTGCCAGCAGGTGGGAGTGGGCCCGGGCCGAGGGCCAGGCGTTGCCGGCCCATTCGGCGGTCAGCGACGCCGGCGGGCGGCGGCAGCAGCTTTCATCCGGACAGGTCGACTTGGAGCGTTCCGTGGTGTCCCGGCCACGGAACCACTTCACCTGCGCATACGGGACGCCGACCGAAAGCGAGAACTCCCCGTTGGCGGAGCGTTCCGTCCGGGCCGTGCACCAGTAGGTCCCGGCCGGGGTGTCGGTGTACTGGTTGTAGGCGCTGAACTTGTCCGGGACGTCGAAGACCACCCGGGACGTCCAGTTCTTGCACGACGGCTGGCCCTCGATGGCGCCGGTGTGGTCCTGCGGGAATGTCACGCCGTCGTTCTCATACGCCTTGTAGATGATCCCGCTCTTGTGCGTCTTCTGGAAGTGGGTGCGGATGTCCAGGTGCTGGGTGGCGAGGTTAGTGAACCGGTGCGCCGCGGTCTCGTAGGACACGGCGAAAGCATCGCGGATATCCTCGACGGCAATTTCCTTGGCCTGCTTGGCCCGCTGCAGGAATTCGACCGTCGCCTGCTCGGGCAGCAGGAGCGCGGCGGCGAAGTAGTTGGTGGCCACGCGCTGCATGAGGAAGTCCCCGTAGTTCGACGGCGTCTGGTGGCCCAGGACGTAATGTCCCAGGGCCTGCAGGAGCACAGAACGGGGGTCGTGATCGGTGCGTTCGTTCTGCGTGAGGTAAATTCTGCGGTTCTTGAGATCCGTCACCGAGCGGGTGGAATGCGGCAAATCGCCCACGTGGTGGAGGCTGAAACCGAGGTGCCCGGCGATGTCCGCAATGACGTGGTGGGACAGCGGACCGCTCGTGTGGCCCACCGAGGCCAGGACCTTCTGCGCCTCGGCCTCATACTCCGGGAAGTAGTTGTTCCGCTCCCGCATCATGGCCCGCAGCCCACCGTTGGCGCGGCGAGCCTCTTCCGGCGTCGCCACCTGCTCATTGAGCCGGCGCTCAAGCTCGTGCTGCAGCCCCACCATGGACTCCAGCACGTCCATCGGAAGCCGCGAGCTGATGCGGATTTTCGGCAGGTTAAGGGACTCGTAGAGCGGGCTGCGCTGGTAGCGCTCAAGTTCAATTTCCAGGGCCGCGCGGCGGCTGGGCGGCTCGGCTCCGAGCAGTTCATCGATGCTGGTTCCGAGGGCGGCGGCCAGCTGCTGGAGCAGGCCAAGTTTGGGCTCGCGTTTGCCGTTTTCGATCAGGCTCAACTGGCTCGGCGCGGTCCCGACGGCGGCGCTGAGGTCATCGAGCGTGAGGCCCGCGGCCTTGCGCAAATGGCGAAGCCGGCGGCCCATGCTGATGACGTCCACTTCGGGGACCGCGGGCGACGGCGGGGATGAAACTTGGCGGTTCCAGCTGGCGGGATGCATTTATGCAGAATATGCGAAGAACCGCATTTCTTTCCAGAGCTTTGGCCTAGAAACCCCTTGGAAAGTGCAGAAAAGTAAGTCCTACGGAAAGATCACCATCCGGGAAACACCGGCCGGGACCTGCAGCGACGCAGACACCGCTCCCGGAACCACCAGTCCCGGACCCACCAAGGAGACAAAGATGACTGCAGCATTTGAGCCCACCCAGCAGACGCCCGAACAGCAGGCCGCCGCACTGGAGCTCGAGTGGGCCGCCAACCCGCGCTGGGAAGGTGTCACTCGGGATTACTCAGCCTCCGACGTCGTCCGCCTCCGCGGCCGCGTCTCCGAGGAACACACCCTGGCCCGCCGCGGTTCCGAAAAGCTGTGGAAGCAGCTCACCGAGGAGCACAAGGAAGGCAAGTACACCAATGCCCTGGGCGCACTGACAGGCAACCAGGCGGTGCAGCAGGTCAAGGCAGGGCTCCGCGCCATCTACCTCTCCGGCTGGCAGGTCGCCGCGGACGCCAATAACTCCGGCCACACGTACCCGGACCAGTCGCTCTACCCCGCCAACTCGGTCCCCACCGTGGTCCGCCGCATCAACAACGCCCTGCTCCGCGCGGACCAGATCGAGTTCTCCGAAGGCATCCAGACGGTCGAGGACTGGCTGGTCCCGATCGTGGCCGACGCCGAGGCCGGCTTCGGCGGCCCGCTGAACGCCTACGAGCTCATGAAGTCGATGATTCAGGCCGGCGCCGCGGGAGTGCACTGGGAAGACCAGCTCGCCTCGGAGAAGAAATGCGGCCACCTCGGCGGCAAGGTCCTGATCCCCACCCAGCAGCACGTCCGGACGCTGAACGCGGCCCGCCTCGCCGCCGACGTCGCCGGCACGCCGTCGGTCATCATCGCCCGCACCGACGCCGAGGCGGCCACCCTGATCACCTCCGACGTCGACGAGCGGGACCGGGAATTTGTTACCGGTGAGCGGACTCCGGAGGGCTTCTACAAGGTCCGCAACGGAATCGAGCCCTGCATCGCCCGCGCCAAGGCCTACGCCCCGTACTCGGACCTGATCTGGATGGAGACCGGCACCCCGGACCTGGAGCTGGCCCGAAAGTTCGCCGAGTCCGTCAAGGCCGAGTTCCCGGACCAGATGCTCTCCTACAACTGCTCGCCGTCGTTCAACTGGCGCAAGCACCTGGACGATGCCACGATCGCGAAGTTCCAGCGCGAACTCGGCGCCATGGGCTTCACCTTCCAGTTCATCACCCTGGCCGGCTTCCATGCCCTGAACTACTCGATGTTCGACCTCGCCCACGGCTACGCCCGGGAAGGCATGAGCGCCT
>JBKPJW010000218.1:0-9232 GCA_046730875.1 Actinomycetota bacterium
CCACCATGGCCATCCGCGCCCGGCTGCTCGGGATCCAGACCGGCACCGTGGAGGACACCCACGGCTGGCTGACCCGCCTCGCCTAAACGGATCTTCCCGGACCCGTAGATCAGCGCCCGGCGGCGGCCTACCTCGCGGTGATGGCCGCCGTCGGCGTCTGCGGCTCCGGGCCCCGACGGGCGCTGCCACTCGTCCGCCCGGCGTGCGGAATGCAAGGATGGGACCGTGACCTCCGAGACATCCAGCGGCATTGTCCGCAGCAGCGAACAAACCCGGTTCCGCCTCGCCCCCAACCCGGGTCCCATGAGCCTGGCCGGAACCAACTCCTACCTCATCGGCGCCCCCGGGGCGGCGGTCACGGTGGTGGTGGACCCCGGGCCCCTCGACGAGACCCACCTGCAGGCGCTGGCAGGCGAGGGGCCGGTCGAACTCATCCTGATCACGCACCGGCACGCGGACCACACGGCGGGCGCCGCGAGGCTTTCGGAGCTGACCGGGGCGCCGGTCCGGGCCGCGGATCCCGCGCACTGCCACGGCGGGGCGCCGCTGAAGGACGGCGAAACGATCCTTGCCGCCGGAGCGGACATCAGGGTTCTGGCGACGCCGGGCCACACCTCGGATTCGCTGTGCTTCCACCTGCCGCAGGACGGCCCGCACGGCTCCGTGCTGACCGGGGACACGATCCTGGGCACCGGAACCACAGTCCTGGACTACCCCGACGGCACGCTCCGGGACTACCTCGAATCGCTGGACCGGCTGGAACGCCTCGGCCCCGCTACCGTGCTCCCCGCCCACGGCCCGGTGCTGCCGGCGCTCGACGCCGTCGCCCGCGCCTATCGGGAACACCGGCAGGACCGGCTCGAGCAGATCCGCGCCGCCCTCGCGGCCCTGGGCGACGATGCCGGCGCCAGCTCCGATGCCGATGTTAGTGCCGTCACGGACGCCGTGTACGCCGACGTCGACTCCTCCGTCCGCCGCGCCGCGGAGCTCTCCGTCGCGGCGCAGCTGGACTACCTGCGCGACTTACCCAACTAGCTCGCAGCAGGGGCCGTTCTCAGCGCTCATAACGGCCCCTGCTGCGAGCCAGTTGGGAGGGGAGGGCGCTGGGAACGGTAGGGTAGGAGCCATGCGTATCGCCCGGTTTGTAGTCGATTCTGATCCCCTCTACGGCATCGTGGAAGGTGAGCCCGGCAGTGAGGAAGTCACTGTCATCAAGGGCGATCCCTTCTTCCACGGCGTGGAACGAACCCCCATGAAGCACAAGCTGGAGGACGTCCGCCTGCTGGCGCCGATCATTCCGCGCAGCAAGGTTGTGGGCGTCGGCCGTAACTTCGCGGAGCATGCTAGGGAGCTGGGCAATGAGGTGCCGCAGCAGCCCCTGCTGTTCCTCAAGCCCAACACCTCCGTGATCGGGCCCAACGATCCCATCGTCCTGCCGGAGTTCTCCGAGGACGTCTCCTTCGAAGCCGAGCTGTGCGTTGTCATCGGACGGATCTGCAAGGACGTGCCCGAGGACCGGGTGGACGATGTGATCTTCGGCTACACCTGCGGCAACGACCTCACCGCCCGCGACGCCCAGAAGACGGACCTGCAGTGGGCGCGGGCCAAGGGCTTCGACACCTCGGCCCCGCTGGGCCCGTGGATCGAGACCGAGCTGGACACCGATGACCTGCAGATCCAGGGCCGCCTCAACGGCGAACTACGCCAGGACGGCAGCACGAGCCAGATGATCCGCGGCGTCCGGGAGCTGGTCTCAATCGTCTCGCAGGCCTTCACCCTGCTGCCCGGCGACGTCATCATGACCGGAACCCCGGCCGGCGTCGGCGCGATCCAGGCCGGCGACCGCTACGAGGTCGAGATCGAGGGCATCGGCCGCCTCTCCAACCCGGTCGTCCGCCGCTAACCGCTCCGCCGGCAAGAAGCAGTACCGATGTCGGACAGCCGCGCCGGGGATCTCGAGCAGTTCAGATCCCCGGTGCGGCTGTCCGTTTCTGTAGCGGCATTCCGGGCCGGCGGCGCTAGCAGAGATTGGTAATGTTGGTACCACTATGACTACTGCTTCCGCGTCCGACGCCGTCTCCAGCTCCGCCCCGCTTGCTGCCCCCACCGGTGAGGTCACCGCCGACACCCCGGTCCGAGTCCGGTTCTGCCCGTCACCCACCGGCACCCCGCACGTCGGCCTGATCCGCACCGCCCTCTTCAACTGGGCCCACGCCCGGCACACCAAGGGCACCTTCGTGTTCCGGATCGAGGACACGGACGCCGCACGCGACTCCGAGGAGAGCTACCAGCAGCTGCTTGAGGCCCTCAAGTGGCTCGGCATCACCTGGGAAGAAGGCGTGGAAGTCGGCGGACCGCACGAGCCCTACCGCCAGTCGCAGCGCCTGGACCTCTACAAGGACGTCGTCGCCAAGCTGATCGACGCCGGCTACGCCTACGAGTGCTACTCGTCGCCGGAGGAAGTCGAAGCCCGCCACCGGGCGGCCGGCCGCGACCCCAAGCTGGGCTACGACAACTTTGACCGCGAGCTCTCCGAAGACCAGCTCGCCGCGTTCAAGGCCGAGGGCCGCCAGCCCGTGCTGCGCGTCCGCATGCCCGACACCGACGTCACCTTCACGGACATGGTCCGCGGCGATATCACGTTCAAGGCCGGCAGCATCCCGGACTACGTCATTGTCCGCGCCGACGGCTCCCCGCTGTACACCCTGGTCAACCCGGTGGACGACGCCCTCATGGGGATCACCCACGTGCTCCGTGGCGAGGACCTCCTCTCCTCCACGCCGCGCCAGGTGGTCCTGATCCGTGCCCTCATGGACATTGGCGTCGCCAGCTACATGCCGGTCTTCGGACACCTGCCGTACGTCATGGGCGAGGGCAACAAGAAGCTCTCCAAGCGTGACCCCCAGTCCAACCTGTTCCTGCTCCGGGACCGCGGCTTCATCCCCGAGGGCCTGCTGAACTACCTCTCGCTTCTGGGCTGGAGCCTCTCCGCCGACGAGGACATCTTCACCGTGGAGCAGCTGATCGAGAACTTCGACGTCAACGACGTGCTGGCCAATCCTGCCCGCTTCGACATCAAGAAGGCCGAAGCCATCAACGGCACCCACATCCGCATGCTGGATCCCGAAGACTTCCGCGGCCGCCTGGTGCCCTACCTGCAGGCCGCCGGCCTGGTCGGTGAGAGCCTCTCGGCCCGCGAGGAGGAGATCCTGGCCGAGGCCGCGCCGCTGATCCAGGAGCGCATTTCGCTGCTGGGCGAAGCCCCCGAAATGCTCGCGTTCCTGTTCAAGGCCGACGACGCCATCGACGTCGCCGACGACGCCCGCAAGGGCCTGCCGGAGAACCTCACCGAGGTGCTCGACGCCGCTTTGTCCGCGCTGGAGCCCCTGAACGACTGGACGGCGGAGAACATCCAGGCAGCCCTGAAGGAGGCCCTCGTCGAAGGCCTCGGCGTCAAGCCGCGCCTGGCCTTCGGACCGGTCCGGACGGCCGTGTCCGGCCGCCGGATCTCCCCGCCGCTGTTCGAATCCATGGTCATCCTGGGCAAGGAATCATCCCTCGCCCGCCTGCGCGCCTTCCGCGGCTGAAGCTAAGCTGATGGACACCCGAGCCGGGAACACGGCCGTTGCAACGAACCCGAACGTGCTGGCGGCGGGCCTGGACTCGGTCCGAGGCGTCCTGTTCGACATCGACGACACCCTGGTGGACCTCGAATTCTCCATGACGGCGGCCCTCCGGGACGTCAGCGAGCACCTCCTGCCCGGCCTCGACGAGGCCGGGTGGGAGAAGTTCGGCCGGATCTTCACCCACGAGACCAACCACTTCTACGACCGGTACCTGGCCGGCGAGGTGACATTCAACGAACAGCGCCTGCTCCGCGGCAGGGCGGCGCTGGGGTACTTCGGCGTCGAACTGGCCGACGGCGAACAGGCCCACCACTGGGTGACTTCCTACGCGAGCCGCCAGCACGGCTACATCCGCGCATTCGATGATGTCGTGCCGCTGCTGGATGTCCTGGACGGCGCCGGCATCCCCTACGGGGCCGTGAGCAACAACGTCCACGACTACCAGCGCGTGAAGCTGGACGCGGCCGGGCTGGAACGGATCGCCGTTCTGGTGGGCACCGATACTGTCGGGGTCGCCAAGCCGGACCCGGCGATCTATCTCGAGGGCGTCCGGCGGATCGGTACCGGTCCGGGCCAGACCCTGTACGTCGGCGATAACCGGCTGCTCGACGCGGAAGGCTCGACGGCGGCCGGCCTCCTCGGCGTCTGGCTGAACCGCGGCGGGGAGCCGGCCCCGGGCTTCCGCGGGCGCGAGATTGGCTCGCTGCTGGAACTGCTGGCTTGATGTCCTGTTGATCTAAGCGCCGCTGTCCGCCCGGGAAAGGCACGGTGTCTTGGAGGTTGTAAAGGCGCTATAGTTTTCCGGTCGAAGGCCAGATAATGGCGGCATGGGCGGCTTCGCCCAACAACGGACAGGGGATCCGTGTACGGACGTATTGCCGGATTCTATCGCGGGCTCGTGGTCGGCCTGGCGGTTGCCAGCCTGATGCTGGCAGGTGTAGCGCCCGCGCATGCACGGAAGTCAGTCAACGTCCTGCACGTCTTCCTGGCGGCCGGGCAGTCGAATATGTCAGGACGCGGCCTGCCCGTCGGCGGCGCAGAGGACGCGACGGATCCGCGGATTTTCCAGTACGGCGCAAAGGTCCGTAAATTCCGGGCGGCGACGGTTCCCCTGGACATGCACGACACCGCAACCGGGCTCTCGCCCGCTACAACCATGGCCCGGGAGTACCTGAAAACCCAGCCCCAAAATGTCGGGGTGCTCATCATTCCCGCCGCGCACGGCCAGACCGGATTTACAAGTACCCCGGACAAGCTCACCTGGACTGTTGGCGCAGCAACGGCCCCGAAGTTCGACCTTCCAGCCTCCGCGGTAAAGCAGTCGCTCGAAGGAATCGAGGCCGCGCGGGCCGCCGGCTACATCGTTGAGCTCAAAGGTGTTCTGTGGCACCAGGGCGAAAATAACTCGTCGATGTCCACAGCCCGATACAGCGCGAAGCTGGATCAGCTGATTGCCTTCTTTCGGGCACGATTAGCGGCGCCGACGCTGCCCTTCGTGATTGGCCTCATGTCACCGGAAGGAATTGCAGCCGTCCCCGGCCGGAACAACGTCGACAGAAGCCAACAGGAGACCCCGGCGCGGGTGCCTTACACCGGACTCGCGTGGTCCAAGGCCGGGGGCGCTTACCTCGGCGACTTCACGCATTTCTCTCGAAGCGGCATCGAGGATCTGGGCAGCTCCTACCTGTCCGGCTACTGGCAGGCGGCCCATATTGCGACCATCCCGCTCAGCGGTCCCGTACCGGCGATCCGGGGCACCGCGACGGTCGGGACCGCGCTAACCGTGGCGCCCGGAGTCTGGGGCCCCGGGCAGGTCACCCTGGCCTATCAGTGGTACCGCTCGCAGGTCGCCATCATCGGCGCCAACGGCCCGGAGTACACGCCAGGTGCCGCCAGCCTGGGGCGAACAATAACCGTGAAGGTCACCGGTTCCAGGGCCGGATACGCGGCCGCGTCAAGGACTTCGACCGGCACAACACGGGTGGCCAGCGGCCCGCCCGCCCCCTTCGGGTCCCGCGACTCCGCACCCGGCCCACGGCTGGATCCACGCTGAGTCCCGGGTGATGCGCTCGGTCGTTTCTGTGGCGGAGCTAACACCGCAACGTTGGTCCGGAAATAGCAGGCAGAAGGCCGAAAGGCCGGGTGCGGCAGACCGTCGCCCTGCCGGGCTAGACCCTGAAACTGCCGGTTTGGCGGCGGTTTCCGGGGCTGAAACGCCGTGTCGCCGCCGGCTGCCTGCCTTTCGTGGCGGCATGGCAGGGCTACCGGCGGCCGATTTGTGCAAGTGAAAACTCTCGGGTAAAGTAATTACTCGTGCTGAGGCGCCGGGAGCGAGGGTTTAGACCCAAACATCCGGTCCGAAAGTGCCATTGGGATATGGTGTAATTGGCAACACTACGGTTTCTGGTACCGTCATTCTAGGTTCGAGTCCTGGTATCCCAGCTCTGAAAATCCGCGGATTTCCGCGGTCGATCAGAAATTTCAAGTCAGTTTCTGGGATTTGAAACACCGGCCAGGTGTATGAAACAATCATTTGGCTTGAACGGCAGAAATGCTGTTCCGGAAAGTACGCGGCCCCATCGTATAGCGGCCTAGTACGCTGCCCTCTCACGGCGGTAACGCGGGTTCGAATCCCGCTGGGGTCACAACGGAAACGGTCCCGGGCATCAGCCCGGGGCCGTTTCGCATTCCCGGGAGCATCCGGTATTTCCCCGGACCAGGAACGTCACAGGAACAACGCGGTGAACTGGCATGATGATGCTGTGAGCTCCCATGAAACTTCCGAGGCCGCGGCCGGCGTCGTGCTCCTTGACGCGGTACGGCAGGACCTCGCCGCACTCCGGCTGCCGCTCGCCCTGCCCGGAGCTGACCAAACCCGGCTGGAGCTGCGAAACGCGGTGGCTCAGCTCGACGACTACATCCTGCCCCGGTACCGCAGCCTCGACGCACCGCTGCTGGCCGTGGTGGGCGGTTCCACCGGGGCCGGGAAGTCCACCCTCGTCAACGCCCTCGTCGGCCACCCCGTCACGCGGGCCGGTGCAATCCGACCCACCACCCGCCAGCCCATCCTGCTGCACCACCCCGTGGACGCCGGCTGGTTCGAGGGCCAGCGGGTCCTGCCGGCCCTGGGCCGCATCCGCGGCACACTCGCCAGCGCCGGGCCGGTGACCCCGGCCGACCGCGCGACCCCGGCTGATCGCGCTTCGCATCCCGGGCCCGTGACCTCCCTCGTCCTGGTCGCCGACCCGGCGGTGCCGGCCGGAATCGCCCTCTTGGACGCGCCCGACGTCGACTCCATCTCCGACGACAACCGCCAGCTCGCCGGCCAGCTGCTCGCTGCGGCCGATCTTTGGGTGTTTGTCACCACTGCCAACCGCTATGCCGACGCCGTGCCCTGGCGCCTGCTCCTGGATGCCGCCTCACGCGACATCATGGTCGCCGTGGTGCTGGACAGGGTGCCGCCGGCTGCAGAGGCGGAGGTCAGCGCGGACCTGCAGGCGATGCTCAGCCGGGAAGGCCTCGGCGCTGCCCGGATGTTCGTGGTCCCGGAGCTGGCCCTGGATGCCGCGGGAATGCTTCCGTCGGCCGCCGTCGAGCCGCTTCGCGGTTGGCTCGGGAAGCTGGCAGCGGACGCCGCCGGACGGGCACAGATCGCCCGGCGCACACTCAACGGCACCCTCATGGCGCTGGCCCACCGCGTCGACGCGGCGCAGCAGGCAGTGTCCGAGCAGCAGCACGCTGCCGAAGTTCTCTCGGCCGACGCCCGCAGTGGCTACGACGATGCCGTCGCCAGGATCCTCGAGGCCACCCGCGACGGTGCCCTCTTGCGCGGCGAAGTGCTGGCCCGGTGGCAGGACTTCGTCGGGACGGGGGAGTTCTTTCGCGCCATGGAACAGAACATCGGACGCTTCCGGGACCGCGTGGGCGCGTTCTTCCGGGGCGAGCCGGCGCCGGCGGTCAAGGTGGAAACCGCGATCGAAACGGGGCTTCAGGCCGTTATCGTCGAAGAAGCCGCCAACGCCGCGGAGCGCACGGACCAGCGCTGGCGTTCGGACCCAGCAGGCAGGCAGCTGCTGGGCACCCAGGATCTCTCGGGGACATCCGAGGGCTTCGCCGACACTGTGGCGGCCGAGATCCGTGCCTGGCAGGGCAGCCTGATGGAATTGATCCGCACCGAAGGCCAGGGCAAACGCACGCAGGCCCGGTGGCTGTCCTTTGGTATCAACGGCCTCGGCGCTGCGCTCATGATTGTCGTGTTCTCCATGACCGCGGGCTTGACCGGGCTCGAGATCGGGGTCGCCGGCGGCACCGCCGTCGTGGGTCAGCGGCTCCTGGAGGCTGTCTTCGGCGAGGACGCAGTCCGCCGGCTCGCCCGCACGGCGCGCGAAGACCTGCACCTGCGGTGCCAGGGCCTGCTGGCGACGGAGTGCCAGCGGTTCCTTGACCGGCTCGACGTCGACGCCGGGGTGCCGTCCGAAGCGCTCGCCCGGCATGCGGCGGCGCTGCGCCGGCTGGCGGCGCCGGCATGAGCCGTCACGACGCCGCGCGCGAGAAATCCCAGCTGGACCGCAGGCTTGAAGCGCTCAACTACGCCAGGGAGCTAGCCGCCGGTGCCCTCCCGGAGGAGGCCCTGAACCCCGTGCTGCAGGTGCTGGAGCGCGCGAGTTCACGGCGGTCGCTCTCCGCAGACCATACAGTGGTGGGTTTTTTCGGCGCCACCGGCAGCGGCAAGTCGTCCCTCTTCAACGCCGTCAGCGGCGAAGAGATCGCGACGGCAGCCGTGCGCCGCCCGACCACCACGGAGCCGCTGGCAGGTATCTGGGGCGTCGAGGGCAGCGACGCCCTGCTGGACTGGCTGGAGGTCAGCAAACGCCACGCCGCAGCCCCCGTGCCGGGCTTCGCCGACGACAACACCGGACTGATCCTCCTGGACCTGCCCGACTTCGACTCGACGCGGGCGGCCAACCGGGAGATCGTCCAGCGGATGGTGGGCCTAGTGGACGTCCTCGTCTGGGTCCTCGATCCGCAGAAATACGCCGACGCCGCCGTACACAACGACTTCCTGGCGCCGCTGTCCTCGCACGGAGCCGTAACGATCGTTGTCCTCAACCAGATCGACAGACTCCCGGAGCAGGATGTCCGGCCGGTCCTGGAATCCCTCAAAGAGATCCTGGCGCGCGACGGACTGGGCAGGATCCAGGTCCTTGGTGCCTCCGCCGTGCTGGGAACCGGGGTGGACAAGGTGCGGGCCACCATCCGCCAGGCCGCGGTGCAGCGGCAGGCGATCTCGCAGCGCCTCGCGGCCGATGTCACCCGGGCCGCCGTCCGGCTGGCCGAAGCGTCGGGTTTGGCCGAGGCATCCGGAGTATCCACGGCATCCGGAGCATCCACATCATCGCGTGTGGCCGCCGGCGGCGGGACGGCTGCCGGGGCGACGGCCGCGTCCAAGGCCAGGCTGGCCGCGGAATTGGCCGTGGCCGCCAATGTGCCCCTGGTGGTCGACGCCGTCGCACGGTCCTACCGCCTGGAGGCCACCCGGCGCACGGGCTGGCCCGTGACCCGCTGGCTGGCCAGGTTCCGGCCGGATCCGCTGCGGCGTCTGAACC
>JBKPJW010000219.1:0-1944 GCA_046730875.1 Actinomycetota bacterium
CCGTCAAGCGGCCAGCCTGGAAATCGACACGTATGACCTCCGGCGCTTCTACGACTTCGTCAGCGACAGAACCTACAAACTGCTCGTGCCCTCGGAAGCCCCGGTCAAGTCAACCGGCCGCGACATTATCGAGCCGCGCGACCTGCGCATCATCAAGGGCCTGCAGGAGTGCATGCACCCCTACCGCAGGATCGACCTGGCAGTTGCCGGGCTCCGCCCCCCTGTGTCGACTGGAAAGCAACAAAGGGCCCTGCGCCTCCATTGGAACCGGACTCTAGGCGAACCCCACTCACTCGGAGGGCTTCCTTTGTCACCCCGCGACGCCGACCGTCACTAACATCCGCGGTTAAGGCACCTAGGCCGGCTCGAGGAAGTATGAGGAGCCGGCCGCGTGCAGGGTGGGCTGTGCCAAGGTACCGTCAGGCAGCGCATCCCACCCCCGGAGGACGCCCAGTTCCAGAAGGCCGTGCCTTTCGAGGCGCACCGCTTGCTGAAAAGCGCCGAGGGGCGCGCTCGCCGGTGAAGTTCCAGCCCCGGTGTCAGGCCCCCATTCGCGGTGTTAGCGCCGCGCAGCCTTCCTTGCGGCATTCTTCAGCGCCTTGCGGGACACCGGCTTCAGGGCCTTTCGGGCGGCCTCTTCGGCGAGGGCACGGTGGCGTCGGGCATCGATCACATCATTCCAGAGCGCCGTGGCGAATGCCCCGCCGTCCTGGGCGTACACGGGATAGGGGTAGCCCGAAAAGGCGGCAGGAGGTGTCCCCGCGGGGAGCCCGGCGCCGGATGTCCGCGCTACGGCGTCGGCGATGGCCCAGGTCTCGGTCAGGTGGGGCGTGAGGTTGTCCTGCACAAAAATGTCGGCGTCGGGGGACTGCGCAGCCCGTTCCAGCAGGGACTCAAGCCGATCCGCCAGCAACGCGGAGGCTACATCCTGGAGCGGCGTTCCTTCGGCCGTGGCGGCGTCGAGAAGGGCCTCCTGCTCCGCGACGGCATCCGCCCAGTCGCTGGTCAGGCGGAACTTCTGCCAGGTGGGAAACCACACGATCGCCCCACTGGCGTGGTTGTGGATGTGCTGCAGGCCGCTGTTCTTCTCCGTGGCTGCGTGGTCATGTCCAGCGGCGTCGGCGGCAGCCAGCAGCTCGGACAAGGTGTTCGTGGGTGAAGATTTCATGGTGGTGACTGGATGCTTTCCTGTAGGGCGGGGTTACGGTCCGTTCATGAGCACAACCTGCGGCGGGGACTGCCTATTCCGCTCGGCAGTCGTGCCCTACTACGACGCCGTTCACCGGCAGGCTGGAACAGGAAGAGCATCTCAAGGGCGTGAAGCGGTCCAAGGGAGTGTCGTCTGTAGCGTCGTGGAGCCATACTGGTTGAATGATGATCGACGGCGGATCAGGGGCTGCGGGCGGGAAGCGGCCCGCGCCGGGCATGAGCCCGTTCCCTCCGATCGCAGACTACGCGTTCCTGTCCGACTGTGAGGCCAACTGCCTTATCGCCCCGAGCGGGCAGGTGGAGTGGATGTGCCTGCCGCGTCACGATTCACCGAGTGCGTTTTCCACCATGCTTGACCGGGCCGCGGGCGGTTTCAAGGTGGCTCCGTACGGTGTCCGGGAGCCCACTGCGCGCCGCTATCTCCCCGGCAGCCTGATCCTGGAGACCACCTGGCAGACCAGGACGGGCTGGATGATCGTGAGGGATGCCCTGGTGATGGGTCCGTGGCACCACACCGAGGAGAGGGCCGGCCGGTACCGCCGCCCGCCGACGAACTACGAGGCCGAGCATTGCCTGCTGCGCACCGTCCGGTGCGTCAACGGTGCAGTTGAACTGTCCGTGCTGTGCGAGCCGGTCTTCGACTACGGGAGGCGCCGGGCACGGTGGGAGTTCTCCAGTCCCGGATACGGAGAGGCCGTGACCGTCAGCGGCAATGAGGGGGATCCGGTGCTGCGC
>JBKPJW010000220.1:0-1370 GCA_046730875.1 Actinomycetota bacterium
TCATTGGGGTCCGCCCGGCGCAGGTGCGACCAGCCGATGTGGTTCCGCGCCCAGTAGCGCTGCCGGTTTCCCGGTTCACCGATGAATTCCTGGTAGGTCATGGGGGTCCGCGGGGCGGCACCGGGTCCGCGGTAGTCCGGAATGCCCGAATCGGTACTCAGGCCCGCTCCGGTCAGCACAGCGAACTGTTCCCCCGCGAGGAGACCATGGATGTCCTGGAGCACGCTGAGCTCACTAGGCTGGAGCCCGGCGGAGGGCGCGGCGGCCGTGACCGGCGGGAGGCTGGCAAAGCCGGTCATGCCGATTCCTGGCCGCCGCTGCCTCACCGGATCAGTTCCCGCCGAGCCCCGCAAGGGCAGCCCGGTATTCGGCAAGGTCCCGGGCCTGACCGCGGGGATTGACGACGACGTAGCGGACAATTCCCGCCGCGTCGATGATAAAGGTGCCGCGCAGCGCCATCCCGCTTTCGGCGTCGAACACCCCGTAGGCCGAGGCCACGGCGCCGTGCGGCCAGAAATCGGCGAGCAGGTCGAAGCCGTAGCCTTCCTTTTCGGCGTAGGCCCGCTGGGCGAACTTGCTGTCAACCGAGACTGCCAGCACGGCGGTCCCGGCGTCCTCGAACAGCGCCAGGTTGTCCCGGATTTCGCACAGCTCTCCCGTGCAGATGCCGGAGAAAGCGAAGGGATAAAAGACAATGACCACATTGCGCCCTCGGAAGTCCGAGAGGCGCACCGGTTCGCCGAATTGATTGGTGAGCTCGAAATCCGGGGCGGAATCGCCGACGCCGATTACCCCACCGGGAACAGCAGTGACGGCGGCGGAGAGCGCGGCGGCAGACACGTTAGTGCCCTCGCGATGGACCGCTTGGGTCACTTGTTCTTCCGCGTGACCAGGCGGGTGGCGCTCCAGTCCTTCGAGACACCGGCGGAGGTGGTGTAGTGAAGTCCGGCGGTGGGCGCGGCGTCCTGGATGTCCGCCGGCGACACGTAGCCGGCCCGGCCGGACTTGGGAGTCAGGACCCAGACAACGCCGCCCTCGGTGAGGGTGGTCAGCGAATCGACCAGGGTGTCAACAAGGTCTCCGTCACCTGCCCGCCACCAGAGAATGGCCGCATCGACCACCTCGTGGTCGTCCTCGTCGAGAAGCTCAGAGCCCGTGAGATCTTCAATATCGTCTCGCAAGTCGAAGTCGACGTCGTCGTCATAACCGAATTCCTGAATCAGGTCCCCGTCTTTGAAACCCAGTTTCTCCGCCACATTTACCGAAGTGGCGGCGTCGGCCTCGCTCACGTGTTGCTCCTATGCTTTGTGAATTGCTTCATGTTTTCAATGGCACTAGTGATTTCCATTACTCCAAGCCAACACCCTTTG
>JBKPJW010000221.1:0-1127 GCA_046730875.1 Actinomycetota bacterium
GCACCCTCCAGCCGCGATGCTGCTGCGCTCACCTTTTACCTCGCTCGCCGACGTCGGCCGGGCAGCCTACGGCGTGCCGGTGGGCTGGATGCTTCGCGATCATTACCCGGTACGCGAGAACGTAGTGCGAGCGGACATCCCGATCGCCGTGGTCTACGGGAGCGCGGACACCATCGTGCCCGCACAGCAGAGCCGGGACGTGGCTCAGGCGGCCCGGGACGCCGGAAACTACGTCATCGAGGTGGAGGTGGCGGCGGCGAACCACAACGATGCAGCACTGGGGCTGGGTCCTGAACTCATCGGTGCCCTCGTCGACGTGGCTGGCCGCGGCGGGGCGACCGGGTGCCCGTGACGGCTCAGGACGCCGAGTACACGCGTGATTCGGCCGCTCACCACACACGCTTCACGTCAATGGCCTGATGGAAGTCCCCGGCGGCAGGCGTCCAGACGCCGCAAGAGCACATTCCCTTGCACACCTGCCTTCGTGTCTCCAACTCTTCCCATTGCACGGACTCCCACCAGAGGTGCCCAACGAACGGTAGCGTCGGATATTCCACTAATTCACAAGCCATCCTTGGTAGGGCCCTTAGTGCCCGGCTTCGTATCTTTCCATGATGTCGGCCTGGCTACGGCCGCGGGTGTTGCCTGCAGGCCTGGTCGGCCGGGAAGTGCGAGCGACTCCCGGTCTTATCCTTCGGATTCGACCTTGGCGTTGGTGCCGATCACGACGACGGCGGCGTCGGCCTGGCGTGGGAAACCCGCGCTAGCCGCCGGTTTTGGGTGCGAGGAGGATCTGCACGGCCTCGATCCGTTTGCTCATACCCGATGTGCCCGCCGTTCCGCCGTCGGCGACCCATGACTGCCAGCCCAAATCTTGCACGTGGGCGCGGTAGTGGATCCTGTAATGGTTCGCCATCTCACCGGTCAGCCTGATTTCAAACGCTTCCAAACGTAGCCCTTGCCCGGCCGTGCCGATGGGATTGGCCGAGGATGTCCACGGCTGCCAGCCGATCGACTGCACATGCCCCCGCCACTCGATGTCCCCGGCATAAGCCGTGCTGGATACGTTGAGGCGCAACGCCTCGAGCCGAAGGGCCTGACCTGTGGTCCCGGCGACGGTCCCATCC
>JBKPJW010000222.1:0-3508 GCA_046730875.1 Actinomycetota bacterium
GCCGGGCCCCAGGCGCAGCAGCTCGCCCGGATGATCCGCGCGGCGCTGGTGTCCGAGCAGCCAGCGGATGACGTCGAGGACACTGTCCTGGAACTGTTTCGCTCGATCGCCTCGGGAGGCAGCGCTGGCAGTGATGCGGGCTACTTGGCTGCCGCTAAAGGGTACATCGAACGGCACCTCGGCGATCCTGCCCTGTCGACGGCGGAGGTGGCTGCCGCCGTCGGCATCAGTGAGCGGCAGTTGGGACGTGCGTTCGCGGCCGCCGGCCTTACGCCAGGCCGCTACGTGCTGGGGCTGCGACTGGATCACGGGCGGGCACTTCTCGCATCACCTGCTGCGGAGGGATTGGGCGTCGGCGAGATCGCCGCCAGGGTCGGCTTCTTGTCGCAGAACTATTTCGCCCGCGCCTTCAAAGAACGGTTCAAGGCCACGCCGCTGCAGACGCGCAAGGCGGCCAGGGCAGGCGTCCCGCTGGAGTAGTCCGCGGCAACACGAACGGTTTGTTTTAGGACAGCGCCGACGCTTTTTAGCACCCACCGGACCCATCAGCTCTTGCCGGCACCACGGGCGATGGTGACCTGCAACACTTCTTGTGATGGCGCGGTTCGGCTGCCTCACTACCGCTGGGCCGAGCACCAAGCCACGTTGTCCAAACCACAACCAATGGAGGTTGTCATGCCAGTTTTCAATGACGGAATCACCGCCACTGCCCGCCCGGAAGGCACAGGCATCGTCACTACCGACGTGCTAATTGTGGGCTCCGGCCCTGCCGGCAGTTCCGCGTCCCTGTTCCTCTCCAACCAGGGCATCCCGAACATCATGATCACCAAGTACCGCTGGACCGCGCATACGCCCCGCGCCCACATCACCAACCAGCGCACCATGGAAGTGCTGCGCGACGCGGGCATCGAAGACCAGGTCCTGGCCGAGGCGACGCCGCACGAACTCATGGGTGACACGGTCTACTGTGAATCCCTTGCCGGAGAAGAGATCGGCCGCCGCCCCACCTGGGGCACCCGGCCGGACCGGCGCGCCGACTACGAACTCGCATCGCCTTCCATGCCGTGCGACATTCCGCAGACGCTCCTTGAACCGATCATGGTCAAGAACGCGGCGATGCGCGGCACCCAGGTCCAGTTTTCCACGGAGTACCTGTCCCATACGCAGGACGCAGATGGCGTCAGCGTACAGGTGCTGAACCGCCTCACCGGACACGAATACACCATCCGGGCGAAGTACCTCATTGGCGCCGATGGTGCGCGCTCCAAGGTCGCCGCCGACGTCGAGCTCCCCATGGAGGGCCTGATGGACATTGGTGGCTCTATGAACATCACGTTCAAGGCGGACCTGACCCACCTCGTGAAGCACCGCCCGTCAATCCTGTACTGGGTGTTCAACCCGGGCTCAAACATCGGCGGTCTCGGCGCCGGCCTGATCCGCATGGTCCGCCCCTGGAATGAGTGGCTGATCTGCTGGGGCTTCGACATCAACGGTGAGCCTCCGGTCCTGGACAAGGCCGAAGCAATCCGGATCATCCGGAACCTGGTGGGCGTCGCGGACCTTGACGTCGAAATCCTGGGCTACTCGCTGTGGGGCAATAACGAACAGTGGGCCACCCACCTGCAGAAGGGCCGCGTCTTTTGCGCCGGAGATGCCATCCACAAGCACCCGCCGAGCCACGGACTTGGCTCCAACACATCCATTCAGGATTCCTACAACTTGGCCTGGAAGCTGGCCGCTGTAATCAGGGGCCAGGCCGGTCCCGAGCTGCTGGACACCTACTCCACGGAGCGCGCACCTGTGGCCAAGCAGATCGTTAACCGGGCCAACCAGTCCAGCCGCGACTACAAGCCGATCTTTGACGCCCTGGGGGTCGCGGACGCCGCCACGGACGAGGAATTCACCCAGAAGCTCCAGCTTCGCAAGGAAAACTCGTCCGAGGGCGCCGCACGCCGCGCGGCACTGCGCGCCGCACTCGACGCGAAGGACTATGAGTTCAATGCACAGGGTACCGAGATCGGTCAGTTCTACGAGTCAACGGCTGTAGTGACCGACGGCGGTGAGCGGCCTGCGCGGACCGAGGACGAGCTGCTGCATCACCAGAAGTCCACGTTCCCGGGCCTCCGGTTGCCGCACGCGTGGCTTGGAAACGCAAAGTCCAAGTACTCGACTCACGACATCGCCAAAGGCACCGGTTTCACCATCTTCACCGGAATCACGGGTCAGGCTTGGGCAGACGCCGCGGTCAATGTGGCCGCTCGGCTGAGGATTGAGCTCAAGGCCGTGGTCATTGGCGAAGGCCGCGAGGTCCAGGACCTCTACGGGGATTGGCTCCGCCAGCGGGAAGTCGAGGAGGACGGTGTCATTCTCGTTCGCCCGGACAAGCACATCGGCTGGCGCGCCCACTCTATGGTTCAAGATCCCAACGCTGCCCTTACCGCAGTGCTCGCCGAGATCTTGAGCGTTGGCCTTGAAGACTGCGATCTCGCCGAGGAAGCCGAAGCCGTTCTCGCACCCGTGGGTCTGGGTCGCTGACAGCGAAAGTCTCAGCGACGCAGGTGCATCGGATGTGGAATAAGGCTCCCGCCGCATTGCTCCCGCGGCGGGAGGTTTCCGCTGTCCATCCCAGTGGCGGTCTGGTATCGGCCTGCCTCCGGAGCATCATTTCACTCCGATGAATATCGGCATTATTCGGACCTAAAAGCTCTTAGTCACGGATAAATGGGTATTTCTTTTTACGAATACGCGCTTTTACGCTTGTTTCTGGATGGCATTGCGCCAGCAGATCTACTGAGAGGCCTCAATGGAGACGCGACATCTCAAGTACTTCATTGCCGTTGCAGAAGAACGGCATTTCGGCAGGGCCGCCGCCAAACTCCATATGGCGCAACCGCCTTTGTCCCAACAGATCCGGCAGCTGGAGGAACAGTTGGGCACCCCGCTGATGGTCCGGACCACCAGGAAAGTGGAGCTGACACCAGCAGGTCAGGTCCTGCTGGATCGGGGACGGGTGCTGCTCCAGGAACTGCAAGTCCTGGAATCCGATGTGCAGCAGGTTGGCGAAGGTGCCACGGGAGTGCTCCGGGTAGGGTTCACCGGCACGGCCACATACCGGCTAATGCCCGTCATCGTCCAGGCCGCGCGACGCACCCTGCCCGGGCTCCGCATCACGGTCCAGGGCGAAATGCTGACTCCGCAGATGGAAGCTGCGTTGGAGGAGGGCAGGCTCGATGCTGCCCTCCTCCGCCCACCCGTCCATTCGGGGGCCATCGCCCTGAAGCTGCTGGAACAGGACCAGCTGGTGGCGGCCTTGCCCGCGGACTCGCCGCTGGCAGAGAAGGGAATGCTGGAGCTGGCCGCCCTGTCCGAGGAGGGCTTCATCGGATATCCCGGCTATTCCGCGGTCAGCAGCATCTTTATTGACGCCTGCCGCAAGGCCGGATTCCAGCCCCGGGTCGTTCAGGAGGCAAAGGAGACCTCCACGCTGCTCTCGCTCGTGGCCTCCGGT
>JBKPJW010000223.1:0-7124 GCA_046730875.1 Actinomycetota bacterium
GCACGAACTCGGCCTCGTCGGTGTCATACTCGATTCCGGCTTCCTTGAGGGCATCGCGGATGGCCTGAAGGTCGGTCGGTTCGGAGTGGATCTCGAAGCTGTCGCCGTTGTCCTTGACTTCCTCGGCTCCGGCGTCGAGCACTGCCATCAGGACGTCGTCCTCGCTCAGGCCGTTCTTCGGCAGCGAGACGACGCCCTTACGGCTGAAGAGGTAGCTGACCGAACCGGGATCGGCGATCGTGCCGCCGTTGCGGGAGATGGCGAGCCGGACCTCGGAGGCGGCCCGGTTCTTGTTGTCCGTCAGGCACTCGATCAGCAGCGCGGAACCCTGCGGGCCGCGGCATTCGTACATGATCTCGGTGTAGTCGACGACCTCGCCGGTGAGGCCGGCGCCGCGCTTGATGGCGCGGTCGATGTTGTCTGCGGGCACCGAAGTCTTCTTGGCCTTGGTGACAGCGAGTTCCAGGCTCGGGTTGCCGGCAAGGTCGGGGCCGCCCATGCGCGCCGCGACTTCGATGTTCTTGATCAGCTTGGCGAACGACTTGGCCCGGCGGCTATCGAGGATGGCCTTCTTGTGCTTGGTCGTCGCCCATTTGGAGTGGCCTGACATGCTTTACGCTTCTCCTCTGATCATTCGAATAAACAGTTCATGCACGCGTTTCTCCCCTGTCACTTCCGGATGGAAGGAGGTGGCCAGCAACTGGCCGGAACGCACAGCAACAATTCTAGCCGTCCCCTGCAGGGCGGCGGCATGCGAGGCATGCTCCGGGTCCGCGGGTTCCACCTGCGCCAGGACGTCCACGCCCGGGCCCACGCGCTCCACCCACGGGCCGCGGATGAAGACGGCATGCACCGGAGCCACGCCCGAGCCGGTATCGCTGAAGCCCAGTCCCTTGAAGTCAAGATCGGTCTCGAAGGATTCGCGCTGGCGCCCGAAAGCGTTGCGGCGGACGGTGATGTCCAGCCCGCCGAACGTCTGTTGCGGGTTGCCTGCCAGGTCGGTGGCGGGGTCGGCGATTTCGTCGGCAAGAAGGATCATGCCGGCGCAGGAGCCATATACGGGCAGTCCCTCGGCGATGAGTTTGCGCAACGGATCTGCGAGTTCGAAGGCGCGTGCGAGCTTGTCGATGGCGGTGGATTCACCGCCCGGAATAATCAGTCCGTCAATTCCGTCGAGTTCGGACGGCCGCCGGATTCCGATGCCGGTGGCGCCCATCGCTTCGGCTGCACGCAGGTGCTCACGGAAGTCGCCCTGGAGCGCCAGGACACCGATTCGCAAGCCTGCACCCGCGCGGGAAATGTCCGTGGAAGGGGGGTTGGTCATCCAAACAGCATAGTGCTCCCGGCGTCCGTGCGGGCCGTGAACGGCGCATCGGGCCCGGTTCCATGCCTCAGCTGGGATATATTACAGAGCATGCTTTACATCAGCGTTCCGCTCGGCAAGTTCGTCCGCCGGGTCTCCCGGCTCAGGGGCGGAGGCTCTGCCCTTCCCGGTCTTGTGGTCGAAAAGATTGATCCCGGTTTCATGCAGCGGACACTGTCCACGCTGCCCCTGGGGGTCGCCGTCGTCAGCGGCACGAACGGGAAGACCACCACCACCAAAATGGTCGTTGAGCTGCTGGAGAGCCAGGGACTGAAGGTCTTCACCAACCGCACCGGCAGCAACTTCACCCGCGGCGTGGCCGCGGCGCTCCTGGGCGAAGTGGATTGGCGCGGCCGGCTGCATGCGGACGTCGCGGTCCTGGAACTGGACGAGGCGCATGCCGTGCACTTCGTCAACAGGGTCCCGCCGCAGTACAGCCTTCTGCTCAATGTCCTCAGGGACCAGCTGGACCGCTTCGGCGAGATCGACAAGACGGCCGAGCTGCTCCAGCACATCGCGTCAAAAACCACCGGCACCGTGGTCCTGAACCGGGAGGACCCCCGCGTCGCCCGGATCGCGGCGACCCTGGACGGGCCCCAGGTGCTCTACTTCGGGCTGGATGACTCCCTGCTGAGCACCTTCCCCAGCGACGACCAGATGCGCGCCGCCCCGGGCAGCCCGGTGCCGGCCGCCCCCGCCCGGCCGGCTGCCGACGTCGTGCTGCGCCGCGTGGGTCCCGACGACGCTGATTTCGAGTTCGACGGCGGGACGGTCAGTACGCCGATGTTGTTGCGCGGCGTGTACAACATCTTCAACGCCGCCGCCGCGCTGACGCTGGCCCGCGCCATCTCCGGCGCCCGCGGCAAGGGCACCGACCAGGCCGGCCTGCTGACGGCACTGTCCAAGGTGGCGCCGGCGTTCGGCCGCGGCGAAAGCCTGGTGGTCGACGGCCTGCCGCTGGAGCTGGTCCTGGTCAAGAACCCCAGCGGTTTCCGGCTTGGCCTGAAATCCTTCCCCGCCGCCGGCTACGCCACCATGATCGCCATCAATGACAACTACGCGGACGGCCGGGACATGTCCTGGCTGTGGGACGTTGAATTCGACACCCTCCGCGACGGGGGCGTGGACCAGCTCACAGGCTCGCGCGCCTATGACATGGCGCTGCGGCTGCAGTACGACGACGTCGCGATCGGCGCCGTCGACACCGAGATCGCGCCCGCGCTGGCCGCTTTCATCCGCGGCGGCCAGGGCAAACCGAAGAGGATCTTTTGCACCTATACGGCCATGCTGGCGATCCGCCGCGAGCTGTCCAAAATCACCACAGTGGAGGTGGTCTCATGACCCCCCAGTCGCCCGAAACGCCGCACGAGCTGTCCTTTGGGCACGAACTTCCGCCCGAAGGCGCCGCGGCAGCCAGCAAGGGAACCATCCGGATCCTCCAGCTCTACCCGCGGGACATGAACATCTACGGCGACTGGGGCAACGCCCTGGTCCTCGCGCAGCGCCTGCGCTGGCACGGCTACACGCCGGAGCTGCTCGAATACAACGTTGGCGACCCCTTCCCGGCAGACGTGGACCTCATTGTGGGCGGCGGCGGTCAGGACAGCGGACAGCTCGTCATCCATGACGACCTCCTCTCGCGCGAGTCCTCGCTGAAGGCGCTGGCGGAGGGCGACACCCCGATGCTGTTGATCTGCGGGCTCTACCAGCTCTTCGGAAAATTCTTCAAGACCCGGCTCGGCACGATCCTTACCGGCATAGGCATCCTCGACGTGGAGACCCACGGCACCGACGAACGCCTGATCGGCAATGTCACCGTCTCCTCCCCCGAGTTCGGCACCATCCTGGGCTATGAAAACCACAGCGGCCAGACCAAACTCGGACCCGGCGTCGAACCCCTGGGAACCACGGCCAAAGGCACCGGCAACAACAGCGCCGACGGCCAGGAAGGCGCCCGCTACCGGAACATCGTGGCGAGCTACCTGCACGGCTCACTGCTGCCCAAGAACCCGGCCCTGGCGGACTTCCTGATCCGGACCGCCGTCGAACGCAAGTACGGCAGCTTCACGCCGGGTACCCCGGATGACTCCTACGCGGTGCTGGCGCGTGAACACGCCGCCCGGCGGCCCCGCTGACTGCGTTGGCAGACATTGCCCGCGGCATGATCCTGATCGGGCTCGACACCCCTGAGCGGGAGGACGTCCAGGAACTCCTGGCCGAACACCTCGCCGACATGTATGCCACTTCCCCGCCGGAAAGCGTCCACGCCCTCGATCCTTCCGCACTGGCCGGACCGGGCATCAGCTTCTGGACCGCCCGGGAGGACTTCCGGCTGTTGGGCTGCGCGGCGCTCAAACGCCTGGCTCCGGGCGAGGGCGAGATCAAGTCGATGCGTACGTCGGCACCGGCCCGGGGGCGGGGCGTCGCCTCGGCGCTGCTGCGCCACCTCCTCGCGGAGGCCCGGACGGGCGGGTACCGGCGGTTGTTCCTCGAGACGGGGAGCCAGGAGTTTTTCGCTACGGCGCGGCGGCTCTACCAGCGGCACGGCTTCGCGGTCTGCCCGCCGTTCGCCGGCTACTTGCCCGATCCCAACAGCGTCTTCATGACACTGTCCCTCGACGCCCTGTTTCTCGACGGGCGCTAGCCGACGCCCGGCCCTCGACGCGTGCTAGCCATCACGGACCGGGACGTCCTCGGCCTGGACGAAGGCGAGGATGTCACGGGCGACCTGCCTGCTGGATCCCGCCCGGACGTGGCCCCACCGCTCATACACAATGAGGGTGCAGTCCGGAATCAGCCGCGCGGTCTCCTCCGCCACCGCCCTAGGGAAGAACGCGTCCCGCCCTCCACAGAGCATCAGCACGGGCGGACGGATCAGCGGCAGCACCGCCCGCGCATCGAAGGCCAGCTCGGCCCGCGCCTCTGTCAGGACGTCCGCGGCGGGGCAACCGGAGCGGCCCAGCACTCCCCTGCCAATCACGGGTCCCAGCAGTTCCCGCAGCCAGCGGGTCCGCGGACCCGGGAGCAGGTACTCGGCCATCACTGTCCCGGCGCCGGCCGGATCTCCGGCAGCGACGGCGGCGGCCATTCGTCGGTCCACGTCCTTGCCCCAGTCGCTGAGCTCAGCCGCGGCGATGACCACAACGATCCGGCCGAAAGCGTCGGGGTGCAGGGCCGCGAGGTATTGGGCAATCATTCCGCCGAAGGATTCGGCCACGACGACATCGACGTGCCCGCCGAACTCCTCCGTGATCATGTGGGCGTAGTCGCCGGCCATTTCGGTAATCGCGTGCCCGGGCGGCATGTTCCTGCGGCGGGTCACGATCCAGACGGAATATCCGGCGTTCAGGTACGGCTGGAACTGCCGGCGGAAGATCCGGCGCATCATCCCCTGAGGCACCGTGCTCCCGGGGCCGCCCTGGATGAACAGGAGCGTCTTCGGGCCGCTGCCCCAGCACAGGTACTCCATTCCGTTCCGGAACCTTCCGGAACGGAATGGAGTACCTGTACGCTGCGCCGTCCGCCATGCCGTCCGCTGCGCCGCCGTCATCGGCTGACGTAGCTTCCCCGCAGCAGTTCGGCAAACTCCGCTGGTCTGGTGGCCGGCCACCAGTGGCCGCTGTTCACCCTCGTCACCGTTACATCGTCCACCCACGAATCCAGTCCGTCCACGAGGTCCGGCGAGAGGAAGGAATCCTTCAGCGGCACCACGACGTGGACGGGCACTCTCACGCGGCCGCCTGCCGGCCAGTTCACGGCCGAGAAGAAATTGGCGCGGTAGAGCGCCAGCCCGCGGACGGGATCATCGCCGACGTCGCGCTTCGCCGTCTGCTCGTAGCGTTTGGTGAGGAACAGGCGCCAGGCGGCCTCCGGCAGCTTCGGCACCAGGAACGCGGCGATGTACCAGCTGCGGGTCAGTTGCCCGGCCAGCTGCGGCCACGCGCGGGGCCGCGAATAGCGGCTTCGGACCCAGCGGGCGAAGTGCCGCAGGTCCGGGCCCGAGATGGACGTGTACCGGCCGATCAGGCCCGCGGTCCTGAGGTCCTGGACGGCGGCCCAGCCCTGGATCGATCCCCAGTCATGGCCCACGAGATGGACGTCCGTGGCTCCGACAACGCTCAGCACGGCGAACATGTCATCCACGAGCGTCTTCAGGGTGAAGTCCCCGGGGAGGCCCGGGACGGAAGAAGCGCCCGCGTTCCGGGTGTCGTAGGCGACCACGTGGTGGGTGCCGGCCAGATCACGGATGGCGGGCAGGAACACCTGATGGTTATCCGGATAGCCGTGCACCAGCAGCAGCGTCGGCACATCCGCTCCAGGCTCCGGGCCAAACTCGAACACCGCCAGCTCTGCGCCGTGCGACGCGACCGTGCGGCGTCGTTCGTTGAACATCTCCATGCTGCCCTAGCTTAGGGCTCCCGGGGAAGAATAAGCTCGTGGGCGCCGGCCGCCGCGGCGCCCATCGACTCCAACACGCTCGTGGTGCGCTGGCGCGTGGCGGCATCGGCCGCCGCACCGGCACAATGGCCCTGCGGAGCGTCGGGGGCTAATGAACACCAGCGGTAGGGTCCGCGAACGATCACCGACGGCGCCCAGGCCAGGTCCGAGGCAGCCCAGGCCCCCGCAGCGTCCTGGCTGAACTGCACCCGGACCAGCAGGCCTTCGTTGTTGACCACGAACGACGGCGAGAGTTCGGTGATGCCGTTGCCCAGCCCGTAGACGATCCAGGTTCCCTTGTACTTCTCGATCGGCAGCACCGAATGGCTGTGGTGACCGTAGATCATGCTGAACTGGCCGCTGTCCACGAGTTCATGGGCGACATCGCGCTGTTGGGCGTTCGGCTCACTGGAGTACTCGTCGCCGGCGTGCATGACCCCCAGCACGATGTCCGCGCCCAATGCCCGGGCCCTGCGCGCCTTGGAAATCATGGCGGCGGGATCGAGCAGGTCGACCTGCCAGGCCTGCTCGGCGCGCAGCCCGTTGAGGCCGTACGCGGCATCGACGACGGCGATCCTGGCCGCTGCCGTCTGCAGGATCAACACTTCCCGCGACTCCGCCTCGGTCCGGTATGAGCCTGTATGCCGCAGCCCGGCGGCGTCGAGGGCGTCCAGGGTCCGGACGAGACCAGCGGTGCCGCGGTCAACCGTGTGGTTACTGGCCGTCGTGCAGGCCTGGTAGCCCACGCCCCGGATGGCGGGGATAATCTGCGGCGGAACGTTGAACGAGGGATACCCGGAGAAGGGTCCGTCCGGGCGTGCCACCGGGGTTTCAAGATGGCAGATCGCCACATCGCTGGTCTCGATGTATCGCCGCTGGCCTTCCAGCAGCGGTCCGAAGTCCAGCCCCGCCGCGCCGGCGGCGCGGGCGTCCTCGCGGGCCTGCCGCCAGAGCTGGGGGTGGACCAGCATGTCCCCGGTGACCAGGACGGAGGTGCATCGGACGGCCTGACAGCCGGGACCCTTACCGGGCGTCGGCGTCGGCGTTCCCGGCGGCTGCGTGCCCGGCGGTTGCGTGCTCGGCGGCGGCTGTGAGCCGTCTGCCGCTCCCCCGGATCTGCCCGCCGTCGCCGAGGGACGCGGCGGGACGTCCGGTCCGACGAACAGTCCGCAGGATGCCAGCGACGCCGCAAGGACGACGGCCATGGCAACGGCCATCATCCGGCCACGCGGCGAGGCTGCGCTGTTCCCCATGGGGCCATCCTACGATGCGAACAGCACGACACCCCCGTGCCGCCGTTGAGAACCCGCGCCCTGCATGAAAG
>JBKPJW010000224.1:0-30199 GCA_046730875.1 Actinomycetota bacterium
GGAAGCGGGCACGCTCCACGTTGGCGGTGATGCCGTCAATCATCTTGTCGGCCATGACGCGGCTGGTGTTGGCGAGCAGGCGCACGGATTCCAGGAGGTTGGCGGCCATGACGGGGATGCCGACGTTCAGTTCGAAGGCCCCGTTGGTGCCGGACCAGGCGATGGCGGTGTCGTTGCCGATCACCTGGGCGCAGACCATGATGGAGGCCTCGCAGATCACCGGGTTGACCTTGCCGGGCATGATCGAGGAGCCGGGCTGCAGGTCAGGGATGGCGATCTCGCCCAGCCCGGTGTTGGGGCCGGAGCCCATCCAGCGGAGGTCGTTGTTGATCTTCATGAAGGAGATCGCAATGTTGCGCAGCTGGCTCGAGGCTTCGATCAGGCCGTCGCGGTTGGCCTGGGCCTCGAAGTGGTCGCGGGCCTCGGTCAGGGGCAGCCCGGTGTCGGCCGCCAGCAGTTCGATCACGCGCTCCGGGAATCCGGCCGGGGTGTTGATGCCGGTGCCCACGGCCGTACCGCCGAGGGGGACCTCGGCGACGCGGGGGAGGGAGGCGTTGATGCGCTCGATGCCGTAGCGGACCTGGGCGGCGTAGCCGCCGAACTCCTGCCCCAGGGTGACGGGGGTGGCGTCCATGAGGTGTGTGCGGCCCGACTTTACGACGTCCTTGAACTCGGCAGCCTTGCGCTCCAGCGACTCTGCCAGGTAGCCGAGGGCCGGGATCAGGTCATTGATCAGCGCGGACGTGGCGGCAACGTGGACCGAGGTCGGGAAGACGTCGTTGGAGGACTGCGAGGCGTTGACGTGGTCGTTCGGGTGGACAACCTTGTCGCTCCCGGCCGACTTGAGGGCACGCGAGGCGAGCTCGGCGATGACCTCGTTGGTGTTCATGTTCGAGGACGTGCCGGACCCGGTCTGGAAGACGTCGATGGGGAAGTCGCCGTCGTAATTGCCGGCTGCCACCAGGTCGGCGGCGTCGGCGATCGCCTGGGCGAGCTCGCCGTCGAGCACCCCCAGCTCGGCGTTGGCCTGGGCGGCAGCCTTTTTCACGCGTGCCAGGGCTTCGATGTGGGCGCGCTCCAGCGTCTTGCCGGAGATCGGGAAGTTCTCGACTGCCCGCTGCGTCTGTGCGCGGTACAGAGCATTCACGGGAACGCGGACTTCGCCCATCGTGTCGTGTTCAATGCGGAACTCTTCGGTGTTCAACTCATCTGTGGAAGTCATGGAGCTAGCTTATTGGGAGCGGGGGCCCCATCGAAAACCGTGAACGGTCCCCGCCGCGGCAGCCGCGGCGGGGAAACGGAAGCTAGAGGCGGCCGATGCTGGAGACGAGGTCGGCCCGGCCGTCGGCAAGACTGTACGCGAGACCGATCACGGCCGTGCGCCCGCTGTCGACGGCGCCCGAAATCACCCGGGAACTGTCCACCAGCCGCTGCGAGGTCTGCTTGACGTTTTCGACCACCATGTCGTTGACGTCGGTCTGATTGTTACGCAAAGACGTCAGCACGGACGGGGTGATCCGCTCCACAAGGCTGCGGATGAAACCGACCGGCATCTGGCCTGTTTCAACGGCGGCCTTGGTGGCGGTGACGGCGCCGCAGCTGTCGTGCCCCAAAACCACGATCAGGGGGACGTCCAGTTCGCTGACGCTGTATTCAAGCGAGCCGAGCACGGCGTCGTCGATTACCTGGCCGGCCGTCCGGACGACAAAGGCGTCCCCAAGGCCGAGGTCGAAGATGATTTCGGCGGCGAGCCTGGAGTCGGCGCAGCCGAAGATCACGGCGAAGGGGTGCTGGTTTTCCACCAGCGACGAGCGCCGGGACGCGTCCTGATTGGGATGTGAGGACGTGCCGGCGACAAAACGCTTGTTGCCTTCACGGAGACGCTGCCAGGCGAGTGCGGGAGTCAGATAAGTAGCCACGTGGCCACTTTACGGTGACGGGCTGGCTGAGGGTGAAACTGTTGCGCCCGGTGTGACGGCCGGCGTGCCGGACGTTGCCCCCGCGGGCGGATTGCTTTCAAGGGACTTCACGACGGCGGCCGCCAGGGTGGAGAACTCGTCCAGTCCCGCGGATCCGGACAGGATGACGGTGGTGCCACGCTCGGTCAGCACCATCGATTTCTCGCCCTTTCCGGTGTCGCGCAGCTCCCAGTCCCGGCCGCCGGCGTTTCGGCTGCCGGTCACGGGCGCGCTTTTGGTCTGCTGCAGGATCCACGTGGGGTTGGCCTGCCGGGTCTGCGCCAGAGCGATGAAGGATTCCTTGGGTGTCAGGTAACCGACTTCCCAGGCGGGCACGCCGCTGCCGGCGCCGGACTCCCAGCGGGCGTAGTTGGCGCGAAATGTGTCGCCGGTATCGGCCGTCACGGGTGTGAATCCCGCCACATCTGCGGCGTTCTGTGCGACGGCGCTGACATTGATGTTCGGCCGGTAGCCGTCGGTCTTCGGCGACGGGTTCATGAGGACGATCGGCAGGAACGCGGCGATGCTCACCACCAGGGCGATGATCATGCCCATCACGGAGGCGTTGGCGCGTTTGGCCGCCGCGGCGGCGATGACGGGCTTCACCGGCGGCTGTCCGGTAGTGTCCGGGCCGGCTGCGGGGGTGCTGCCAGCCGGGGAACCGGGGGCCGCGGGGGAGGTCTCCTGCAATTCACTCACCCCTCTATAGTCGCCCATGCGAGGGCCGATCTCACATTCGCGGAGCTTCGTCCTCCCGGGATGAAGTGCGTCACGCACCTGTCATCCCATGACCTGACGAGGCTGCCGCGTCTATGATCAGTATCAGACGTATCACCGCGACGGATCGATCTGGCCGTACGGGTTCAGAGACCGCCACTCGAAGAAGAGGTTCACGTGACACCAGCGCCCATGTCCCAGAAGTACTCCACGCTTTCCCCCTCGCTTGCCGTCGGGATCGACGAGCCTGACCGCAACCTCGCACTGGAACTGGTCCGCGTCACCGAGGCCGCGGCCATCGCCGGCGGTCACTGGGTGGGCTTCGGCGACAAGAACAAGGCCGACGGCGCCGCCGTGGACGCCATGCGTTCCTTCCTGCAGACCGTGCACTTCAACGGCGTCGTGGTCATCGGTGAGGGCGAGAAGGACGAAGCCCCGATGCTTTTCAACGGCGAGCACGTCGGTGACGGCACAGGCCCCGAGTGCGATGTCGCCGTCGACCCCATCGACGGCACCCGCCTGACCGCCCTCGGCATCAACAACGCCCTGGCCGTGCTGGCGGTGGCCGAACGCGGCTCCATGTTCGACCCCTCCGCCGTGTTCTACATGGAAAAGCTCGTCACCGGCCCGGAAGCGGCCGACATGGTGGACCTGCGCCTGCCCGTCAAGCAGAACCTGCACCTGATCGCCAAGGCCAAGGGCGTCAAGGTCAACCAGCTGAACGTCATGATCCTGGACCGCGACCGGCACCGCCCCCTCGTGGAGGAAATCCGCGAAGCCGGCGCCCGGACGAAGTTCATCATGGACGGCGACGTCGCCGGGGCCATCGCCGCTGCGCGTGCCGGCACCGGCGTTGACGCCCTCATGGGCATCGGCGGAACGCCGGAAGGCATCGTTGCGGCGTGCGCCATCAAGTCCCTCGGCGGCGTCATCCAGGGCCGCCTCTGGCCCACGAGCGACGACGAGAAGCAGAAGGCGATCGACGCCGGACACGATCTCGAGCGGGTGCTCTCGACCAACGACCTCGTCTCCAGCGACAACTGCTACTTCGCAGCCACCGGCATCACCGACGGCGACCTCCTCCGGGGTGTCCGCTACTCCAAGGACAAGGTCCTCACGCAGTCCATCGTGATGCGCTCCAAGTCCGGCACCATCCGTTTTGTCGACGGCGAGCACCAGGCGAGCAAGTGGGAAGGCTACGCCCGCAAGGGCTAGGCCCCGCGGCATCCACGCCACACCACGGATCCCGGGACGCGTCCGCGCCCCGGGATTCGTCGTCTTAATCCGAAAGTACCGCTTCAGCTCCGGCGGATTCGATAGGGTGGTGCCATGACTTGGCTTGTAACTGGCGGTGCGGGATATATCGGTTCTCATGTGGTGTCCGCGTTGCGCGGCGCCCGGATCCAGCCGGTGGTGATTGATTCCCTCTCCAGCGGGCACCGCGAGTTCGTCCCGGCCGATGTGCCGTTTGTCCACGGCAGCATCCTCGACGCTGACCTCGTGGCCGACACGCTGCGCAAGCACGCCGTCACCGGAGTGATCCACCTGGCCGGCTTCAAGTACGCAGGAGTTTCGGTCCAGGAGCCGCTGCTGACCTATGAACAGAACGTCACCGGCACCGCGCAGCTGCTCAAGGCCATGGAGCTCGCCGGCGTCGACAAGCTGGTGTTCTCCTCCTCCGCAGCCACGTACGGCACGCCCACCGGGGACATCGTCACCGAGGCCACGCCCACCAACCCGGAATCACCCTATGGCGAGAGCAAGCTCATCGGCGAGTGGCTGATCCGGGACCAGGGCCGGGCCCGGGGCCTGCAACATACCTCGCTGCGGTACTTCAATGTGGTCGGCTCGGGTGCGCCGGAGCTCTACGACACAAGCCCGCACAACCTTTTTCCGATCGTCCTGCGGGCGCTCACCTCGGGCCAGACGCCGCGCATCAACGGCATCGATTACAACACGCCGGACGGAACCTGTGTGCGCGACTACGTGCACGTGGCTGATCTGGCAACCTCGCACGTGGCGGCCGCCCAGGCCCTCGCCGCGGGCAAGCAGCTGGAGCGCGTGTATAACCTCGGATCGGGGGACGGTTTGTCCGTGCGCCAGATTATGACGGCGATGGCCAACGTCACCGGAATCGACTTCGAGCCGGAGATCGGCCCCCGCCGGGCGGGGGATCCGGACCGGATCGTGGCCGACGGCACCCTGGCCGCCCGCGATCTCAACTGGAAAATGCGGCATTCCGTGGACCAGATGGTGGCCAGCGCCTACGACGCCCAGCGCCACGCCATCATTGCCGCCAACTAGCATCCTGCCGAGGAAACGTACCCTGTAGGTCTACAGCGTAGGCTAACCGGTTCCTCTACGCTTGTTGCCGCTGCAGGCCGGGCCCCGCCAATGGCACGGCGGGGCCGGTCAGCGGTTCGCGAGGGCCCGGGACCGCAGCTTCTTTGCGAGCTGGGCGCCCTTGCGCGCCAGCTGGTAGCTGCCGTAGCGGACCTTCCGGACCGGCAGGTCCCAGGTTCCGGGGTAGGCGATCCCGCGGCCGCCGAACGATTTCTTGAACGCCGTGAACCCGGCCCACTCGTGGTCGGGCTGGTCCGCCGGCGCCACACCCCAGAGGTCCACGTGCTTCAAGCCCTTGGCCTTGGCGTCAGCGATCAGGGTGATCAGCAGGGGAATGCCGGCACTGAGCTTGCGGTAGGTGTCGTCCATGGCGGCATGGGCATAGGTCCGCGTGTCGGCCGAATCGTAGGCCAGCGCGGCGGCGATGGGTCGGCCGTCGAGTTCGGCGATGAACAGGGTCGCGGCGCCGGCCGGCATCAGCGAGCGGGCCACCTGGCTCAGGTACTCGTCGCTTTGCGGCTTGAAGTCGTTGCGGGCCGCCGTCATGTGCAGGAATTCCAGGAGGATGGAGATCTCGGCCGGATCCTGGCTGGAGCGGAAGGTCACGCCCTTCTTGTGGATGTTGCGGAAGAGGTTCCGGTTCGCCGGCTTCATGTCCGCCAGGATGTCCTTGATATCCCGGTCCAGGTCCACGATCCAGCTGAGCTCCGGCTGCTGGCTGACCGGGGCCGGCTGCAGGCCGCGGCCGCGGAGCACGGCGTCGGCCTCGTCGGCCGTGAAACCTGCGGTGACCGGCTCAACCCGGACGAACACGGCTCCGCTGGCCCGGGCGACGTCCGTCAGGGCCGCCAGCGCGGCGTCGAACGCCACCAGCGACTCAGCGACGGGACCGTACGGGGAGTACAGCAGCTTGCCGGCCGGGTTGGAGTCCTCAATCGCGAGGAAGCGCCAGCCGGGGCCGGACTGTTCGTGGACCGTGCGCCCCAGCGCACGCTGGAAGTCCGCCCACTGCGGGCTTTGCAGGAAATAGTCCATGGTCTCAGGCCTCCAGTGCGGTGGTGACGGCAAACGCCAGGGCTGTGCCGGTAGCGCCGGTGACCGCATGAACGTTGACCGGAGCTTCGGCGGCGGGAAGGAAGGCGCTGGCGCCCCGTTCCAGCCGCAGCTCGCCCTTGGGGGAATCGAGGCGTACCGAGCCGGCCGTGACAATCACGACCGCGGCCCCGGCCTGCGCCAGCGGGACGGGTTCGGCTCCCGGCGCCAGCTCAATCCGCTGGAGCTGGAATTCCCGGAACGGGGGCCGGAAGAGCTCCTGGCCCAGCAGCGTGGTCTCGGCCGGGAGCACCGGCACTCCGACGGCCTCGAACGCGACCGTCTTGAGCAGCTCCGGCACGTCCACGAACTTGGGGGTGAGCCCGCCGCGCAGCACGTTGTCCGAGGACGCCATGACCTCGATCCCAAGGCCGCGCAGGTAGGCGTGGACGTTGCCGGCGGGCAGGTACACGGCCTCACCCGGCGCCAGCGAGATCCGGTTCAGCAGCAGCGAAATCAGGACACCCGGGTCGCCGGGGTAGTCGGCGTTGAGGTTTACGACCGTCGTCAGCTCGGGCACGTGCGCGGCCATCGGGGCGCCGGAGACGAGGACCGCGACGAGCGCCGCGGTGGCGTCCGAGACGTCCTTGCCGCCGGCGATGAGCCGTTCAAAGGCCGAACGGAGAGCCGCGGATTCGTCCGGCTGCGCCAGGTCCTCCAGCAGCTGCGGAACAAGGGGCGGCAGCTCCAGCCCGGCAAGGTCGAAACACGCCGCGAGGTGCCCGAACACGGCCCGCGATTCCGCCGCCGGCCGGAAGCCGCAGAGCGCCTCGAACGGGGTCAGCGCGAAAATCATTTCCGGCTTGTGGAAGGCATCCTTGTAGTTGCGATCCGGAGCGGCCGGGTCGACGCCGGCCGCTTCCTCCCGCGCGAAGCCTTCCCTTGCCTGGGCGAGCGTCGGATGCACTTGCAGGGACAAGGGCGTCTCGGCCGCGAGGACCTTGAGCAGGAACGGCAGCCGCGGACCGAAGGCGGCCACGCTTTCGCTGCCCAGGTGGTGCTCCGGGTCCTCGGCGATCAGCGCGTCCAGCGCGAGCCGTCCGCCGTCGTTCACGTCGGGCGTGTGCCGGCCCGCGCCGCCTGACGCCGGGGTCAGCGCGACGGAGGGGGAGTCCGGGTGGGCCCCGACCCAAAGCTCCGCCTCGGGACCGCCGGAGGCCGGCCGGCCCAGCAGCTCGGCGATCGCCGTCCGGGAGCCCCAGGCATAGGGCCGGAGGACATTCTCAAGTTCGTACATGGCCTGGTCCCTGTCTGGTCAATGAAAGTGTGGTCACGCTGTGCTGGTCACGCTGGGTTGCTCATCTGGCCGGCAACGGCCGGCCGAAGCCGTGCGGCGTGCCTAGAGTGGCGCGCACTGGCCGTTAGTGGCGACGAGGTCGCGGATGGACTGCTCGTCACCATTGCGCTTGAACTGGTTGAGCATCTCTTCGGTGATCGGCTCGCCCTCCGGGGTGGTGGTCACTGGCGTGAAGTCCGGCGTCGACGGCGAGGGCTGGGTGCCCGGCGCTGCTCCGGCGGCGGAGAGCGGCCCGCCGGCGGAGAGCGGCCCGGCGGCGGTGCCGGGCTGCTGGATGGTATCTTCAGCGGCGCCGGCGGACGGGGCGGCCAGCAGTTTGGCGACCCGCGCGTGGATGACGTCGAAATCCGGGGCCGTGGAGAAGGCCGCGTCGAAGTCGGGCGGGCCGATGGTCAGGCGGCTGACGTCCTGGCCCTTGGCCTTCATCGCCAGGTCCACGAAGCTGCCGAGCTGGCCGGAGGAGACGTTCGATTCGACCACCTTGGTGCCCGCCTTCGCGATGTCCTCAAACTTGGCCAGCAGGGTTGCCGGGTCGAGCTGCTGCAGCATCGCCTGCTGCACGCACTGCTGGCGCTGGATGCGGGCGTAGTCGTCCACGAATTCGCGCGATCTGCCGTACCAGAGGGCGTGGAAGCCGTCGAGCGTCTGGTCGCCCGCCGGAATCCAGCCATCCGGCATGCCGTGGATGCCGTTGGCCTCATCCACCATGGGACCGCTGATCGGGACCCAGCCGCCGGCCTTGATCCGGATGCCGCCCATGGCGTCGATCAGCTTGGAAAAACCGTCCATGTCCACCAGCACGTAAGCCTGGACCTTGATGCCCAGCGTCCCGGACACGGCCTCGAGCGTTGCCTGCGCCCCGGGGTCTGCCACCCCGGGATAGAGGTCCTGATGCTGGTCGGTGACCTCGGTGTTGATCGCGTTGATCAGGCATTCATCGCCGCAGTTGTACCCGTCCGGATACACCTGGCGCATGGGGGATTCCACGCTGAACTGTGCGTTCTGAAGATTGCGGGGCACCGAGATGATCGCCGTGCTGCCGGTCTTGGCATCGACGCTGATCACCGAGAGGCTGTCCGGCCGGCGGCCCGTGCGGTCAGCGCCGGCGTCGCCGCCCATCATGAGGAAGTTGTACCGGCCGTCGGAGGGCTCGATGGCCGGGCCGGAACCGGAGAATATGCTGCCAATGGCGTCGCGGCTGACGTTGAGCAGATAGGCCGCGTAGCCCAGGGACCCGCTGCTGAGGATCATGGCCAGCACGAGCGCCAGCACGACGGCGGGACGGATCTTCGGGGCGAGCAGCCCGGGCCGGATCAGCCGGAATGTGTTCAAGAACAGGGCAGCCCAGCCGATGGCCAGCGATGCGAGGCCCAGCACCAGCAAAAACGAGGGAACTGTGCCGGCGAGGAGGTTGATCAGCGTGGAGCGGGAAACGAGCAGGAGCAGCAGGGCGAGCAGGGCCAGCGCCCAGACCGTGAAGGTCACGCGCAGCGCGGCCCGTCCGAGCCGGCGCTTGCCCGCGACGATCTGGGCGCTGCCGGGAACCAGCAGCGTCATGAGGATCAGGAGGAACGCCCGCTTGGTCAGCACCGGGCCCGGGGCGCCCGAGGGGTGCCGGACGGGGTCGCTCAAGGCCCGACCGGAGAGCCCAGGGCTCTCAGTGCGGTGCGCGGGGGCGTAGCTGTTGCTCATGCGGGGTCCTTTAATGGCTACCTTAATGGCTGCTACGCGGCGCGGCGTTGTCGGCGAACACTTCGCTGACTTTGTGCCGCAGGCTCGCGCCTTTACGACTCGCGACGTCGTTGAGTTCCCGGGCGAAGTCCATCAGGTCGGCCCGGAGCTGGAGCGCGAGTTCGTCCGTGCCCGCGGCAAGCATCCGCACTGCGAGGAGGCCGGCGTTCCGCGCCCCGCCGATCGAGACAGTGGCGACCGGAACGCCGGCCGGCATCTGCACGATGGACAGCAGTGAGTCCATGCCGTCCAGGGTCTTCAGGGGCACGGGGACCCCGATGACGGGCAGCGGGGTGACGGAGGCCAGCATGCCGGGAAGATGCGCGGCGCCGCCCGCGCCGGCAATGATGACGCGAAGCCCGCGCTCGTGGGCGGTCTGGCCGTAGCGGATCATCTCGGTGGGCATCCGGTGGGCCGAGACGACGTCGGCCTCGAACGGGATCCCGAATTCGGCGAGTGCTTCAGCGGCAGCTTCCATGACGGGCCAGTCCGAGTCCGAGCCCATGACCAGGCCCACGATCGGGGTGTCCGAACTGGTGCCGGCGGGCGGGGTTCCGTCGGTGCGGGGTTCGGTGCTCATGCGGTCTCCTCGGAGGTTGCCGGTTTTGTGCCGGCGTGGGCGCGGCCGTTCCGGATGATGTCGGCCACCGTGGTGGCCCGCTGCCGTACGGAGTCGACGTCGGCCGCTGAAGTTCCGACCAGATTGACGTGCCCGATCTTTCGGCCGGGCCGGACGGCCTTGCCGTAGGAGTGCACTTTCGCGGCCGGTTCGCTCGCGAGGGCGGCGGGGTAGGCGGAATAGAGGTCCTGGTTGGCTCCGCCGAGGAAGTTCTTCATCACGACGACGGGTCCCAGGAGATCCGTGGCGCCCAGCGGCAGGTTCAGGATGGCCCGCAGGTGCTGCTCGAACTGGCTGGTCACTGAACCGTCCTGGGTCCAGTGCCCGGTGTTGTGCGGTCGCATTGCGAGCTCGTTGATCAGGAAGCCCGCCCCCACGCCCGGGGTCTCGAACAGCTCGACGGCCATGACCCCTGTCACGCCGAGCTCGTTGGCGATCCGCACCGCGGCGTTCTCCGCGGCCGCGGCCACGTCGAGCGGGATGTCCAGCGCCGGGGCAATGACTTCATCGCACACCCCGTCCACCTGGATGGTGTGCACCACCGGCCACGCCCGTGACTCGCCGTCCGGGGTCCTTGCCACCATGGCCGAAAGCTCGCGGCTGAATGCCACTTTGGCCTCGGCCAGCAGGGGAGACATGGCATCGAACCAGTCGGCGGTGTGGCCGGCCTCCTCGGCGGAGGCCACCATCCGCACGCCCTTGCCGTCATATCCGCCGCGGGGCGTCTTCAGAACCACCGGCCAGCCCGTCTCCTCGCCGAAGGCAACGAGGTCCGTGACATTGGCGACGGCGGCCCACTTGGGGTTGGGGAGCTCCAGCCGGTCGATCGCGGCGCGCATCACCAGCTTGTCCTGGGCGTTCACCAGGGCGTCCGGGCCGGGATGGACGTTGATCCCGGCGTCGATCAAGGACCGCAGGTGCGCCGTGGGCACGTGTTCGTGGTCGAAGGTCAGCACGTCCAGGCCGCGGGAGAACTCCAGCAGATGGTCCAGGTCCGTGTAGTCACCGACCGGGGCGTTAGCCACAGCAGCGACTGCAGAGACGTCCTCGCCTTCGGCGAGGACACGGAGCTCGAAGCCCAGGGCGGTGGCGGCAGGGGCCATCATGCGGGCAAGTTGGCCGCCGCCAACAACACCGATTACAGGAAAAGTCACATGTCCCAGCCTACCGAAAACCTCACGGAACCCGGCTTTTGGGGCTCGGCAGGCGCGGAAACAGCGCCGACGCGGCGGTTTCATGCCAGCCTGGAGAGCGCCCGGCATCGGGGTGGAGGGAGCTGTGTGGACGGCCCGCAGGGGCGAACTCCCGGGAAACGGCGCTAAAATGGGCGTTTGGCCCAATGGCCGACAGTTCCAGAAGGCCACGGAGGGTCATGATTACTACACTTACCGAGCGCATGCGCGGGCTGGCCTCGCTGTTCTGGCGCGAAGTGGCCAAATTCGGCGCCGTCGGCGGCGTCGCGTTCGTCATAGATAACGGGCTCACCTACTACTTGATGCACGGTCCCATGACCGACAGCGAGGCGAAGGCCCGCTTCTTCGGGGCCAGCATTGCCACGGTCTTCTCCTGGATCGCAAACCGTTTCTGGACGTTCCGGCACCGTCGGCAGGCTAACGTGCTGCGTGAATTCGTGATGTTCGTCATCATTAACGGGATCGGGATCGGCATCTCAACCGGCTTCACGGCCCTGGCAAAGTACAGCCTGGGCGTTACGGACAAGAACATGCTCTTCCTGGCCGGCGTCGCCGGCATTCTGGTGGCCACAGTGGTCCGGTTCTTTGCCTACCGCTTCCTGGTGTTCAACCAGGAACTCGACCAGGAGCCGGAGTTCTCGCACGACCACGAAATCATCGAACGGCACCCGCACACGCCGGCGGACACGCAGCCCGACACGCAGCCCAGTGCCAGCGTTTCCAGCATGGCCGTCAAGGATCCGGAACTGCCCGGCCCGCCGGCCTGACGCTCAGTTTTCGCTGACCCGCTCGGCAGCCCGCAGCTTGCCGGTCACCTCGACGTCCGGGTGCACCAGGACAACGGAGCCGTCGGCCTGCCAGGTTCCCAAGGACTGCGCCAGGACCGCTTCCAGGCCGTCCGCGGCCGGAATGAGCAGCCGCAGCCCCGTACCCTGGGCCGCGGCAAAACCGCTCAGGAGTGCGCCATGTGCATGGGCTGCCCCGTCCGCGGTGCGGACGGCAAGGCGATCGGCTTCCGGGTCGATGTGGGCCATGAAGACGTCCCCGTGCGAACGGACTTCTGCGGCGTAGTCGAGGACGCCGGTGGGCAGCTCGCCCGGCCACCGCATGGCCAGCGCCGGCAGCGGCACTGCGAGGACGGCGTCGAATCCGCCCGCCGCGGCGCCGGCGCCCGGGTCGGCCGTGGCCAGCAGTTCCGCCGCCGCGTCGTCGAACACCACTTCCATGCCCAGCTGCCAGGCCGCCAGCGCCAGGATCACCGACTTCCAGTGCGCGGGGAGGTCCAGGCGCATCCGCATGCCGGGTTCGGCGTCGAGTTCGTCCTGCAACAGGTTGGAAGTCTTCGCCACCCAGTTGTCCAGTACGCGGCCGGAGAGTTCAACACGCTCGGAATCGGGGCCGTACCAGGTAAGCCGAGGCGCCGTGGACTGGCCGGAGCGCAGCGCTGTCATCAGTTCGATTGCCGGGATGCTCATGCCTTCATCTTGCCACGGCCCATCGAGCCCGCCGCGCTGTGACGTCCGTCATACCGGCGGCCAGGACTTCCGGCGTCGTACACGTGGCCGTGGGAAAAATTTCCCGAAAACTCAATGAAAACCCGCTAAAGTGCTCAGTAGCCTGATTATTCCGCGGATTCCTGCGGCGGGGACGAAAAAAACCCCGGGCGTGGCGTGCCTAAGTTTTGTGTATCAAGTTGATTATTATCTCCGCCGTGGCTTGACTCCCGGATACTTACACGCGTGTAATTAGGTATCTAAGCCACTGCGCATAAACCGGCACTCAACCGAGTGTCCATGGGGGTCATGCAGTGGCCGCAAATCAGAAGGGGGACGCCATGGGGCTTGCAGAGCGTATCCATGAAGAGGCCGTAGTTGCCGGGCAGGCCACGGCGAAATATCGTTCACGCGGCGTGCCGAGTGACTGGTACGTAGATCCGGCTGATCCGGACGCAGCTGAGCGCTACAACGACCGCACACAGGATTCCCGGCAGGATGCCGGCACGGCCTTCCTCGCGGCGCACGATGAACTCCTCGCCGGCCCGGATCAGGACACCGATCCCCTCGACCCGCCCATGGAGCTCTATGCGTCCGGTTCCGAGACCATCGCGCAGCCTGTCTGGATCGGACTGCCGTCGCGGCAGGACTTCGATGACGAAGGCGAGCTCGGCTGGCAGACCGACGCCCTGTGTGCCCAGACGGATCCCGAAGCCTTCTTCCCCGAAAAGGGCGGCTCCACCCGCGACGCCAAGAAAGTTTGCGGCGCCTGCAACGTGCGTTCACAGTGCCTCGAATACGCCTTGTCCAACGACGAGCGCTTCGGAATCTGGGGAGGCCTCTCCGAGCGCGAGCGGCGCCGGCTTAGGAAGCGAGCAGTCTAATTCTTCAAGTAGTACGAGTCACCGCCGTCGTGGTCTCCCACGACGGCGGTGACTTTCTCCCCAGAACCCTCGCGGCGCTGGCGGCCCAAACGCGGCCCGCCGACGCCGTGATTGGCGTCGACACCGGCTCCCGCGACCACTCCGCGGCCCTCCTCGAACAGGAATTGGGCAAGACCAACGTCATCGTCCTTGACCAGCCCAAATCCGGCATGGGCGGCGCCGTCATGGCCGGGCTCAAGGCCCTCGCGCCGTGGCCGGCAGAGCGTGCCGGTGCCGACGCTGCAGCCGGTGCCGACACTGCAGGGGTTGCTGCCAGCACAGCCGGTGCAGAAAGTGCAGCCACCGCCGTCATCGCAGCCACCGCCGTCATCGCAGCCTCCTCCGACACCGCAGCCTCTGCCGACACAGCAGACGCGGCAACCGGCCGCGCGCCGGCCGCCGACTGGATTTGGCTGCTGCACGACGACGCCGCACCGGCACCCGAAGCCCTTGCCGAACTCCTTCACGCCGTCGAGCGCGCGCCGTCCGTCACGGTGGCAGGCTGCAAGCAGCTGGACTGGCATGCCGGGCGGCGGCTCATCGACGTCGGTCTCTCCACCAGCCGCTGGGCCGAACGGCTGACGCTGATCGACGCCGACGAACTGGACCAGGGCCAATACGACGGCCGCAGCGATACCTTCGCCGTCAATTCCGCCGGCATGCTGATCCGCCGCGATATCTGGGAAGAACTCCGCGGATTTGATCCGGCACTTCCCGGAAGCGGCGACGACGTCGACTTCTGCTGGCGCAACCGCCTCGCCGGGCACCGCGTGGTGGTGGTCCCCAGCGCGAGGATGTTCCACGTCTCGCACCGTCCCCATGCCCAGGGCAACGCCACCGCCGCACGCAAGGCCCAGGTCCATCTGCGGCTCAAGCACGCGGCGGCCTGGAAAGTCCCGCTGCACGCTGCCGGCGCCCTCCTGGGTGGCATCTTCAGGCTCGTCCTGAGCATCGCGGTCAAGGACCCGGGACACGGGTTCTCCCAACTGCTCGCAACATTGGCTGCGCTGGGCCGTCCGGCTGCAGTCACTCGCGGGCGACGCAACGCCGCCCGTACCCGCCGGATCCGGCGCTCCGTCATCAAGGGCCTGCAGACGCCGCGACGAGAGGTCTGGGCCCACCGGCGCTCCCTGATTGAGGCCCTGGGCGCAGACGACCACGGCGACGGCCTCACCGGCACCGACCCGCAGGCAGAGCAGCCCACCGGCGACGTCGACGACTTCGCCGCACTAGCCACCCCTGACCGCGGCTGGGTGGGCAACGGCGCCGTGCTGGCCATTATCCTCACCACCGCGGTCTCCCTGACCGGACTGCTCGGCCTGTTCAGGGCCCCGGCAGTGTCCGGCGGCGCGCTGATCCCGGTGTCCCTGCGCCTCTCCGAAATCTGGAACCATGCCTCCACCTGGTGGATCGGTCTCGGCGCGGGCCTCCCGGGCCACGGCGACCCTTTCGGCTACCTCCTGTGGGTGCTGGGAGTGCTCGGTGCCGGTGACACCAACGGAGCCGTCGGCTGGTTGTTGATCCTTGCCATGCCGCTGTCCGCGTTGGGCGCATGGTTCGCCGCCGGCGCCCTGACCAGGCGCAGGAGTCTGCGCCTCGCGGCCGCCCTGATCTGGGCCGGGGCGCCGGCACTCCAGGTTGCCCTCAACCAGGGCCGGCTGGGCGCGCTGGTCGCGCACATCATGATCCCCGTGCTCGTCCTGGCACTGCTCCGGGCGACGGGTACAGCGACGGGCCGAGGCATCCATGCCGTCCCGACGCCCGGGCAGAAGCGCAGCTCGCCCCAGCCAGCTGCCCGTCCCGGCACCAACGGAACGCCTTCGTGGACCGCCTCGGCTGCGGCAGGCCTCGCCCTGGCAGTGGTCACCGCAGCTGCACCGTCACTGCTGGTGCCCTCCATCGCAGTCGTTGTGCTGTGCGCCGCGCTCCTGGGCCGCCGCGGCCGCACCGTGTGGTGGGCCCTGCTGCCCAGCCTGGCACTGTTCCTGCCGTTCGCCTTCTCAGCCCTGGACCGGCCCCGGGCGCTCCTGGGCGATCCGGGCCTGCCTCTACCTTTCGACGCCGCGCCGCTTTGGCAGCAGGCGCTGGGCCAGCCGCTGAACTTTGACGCCGGCGCCGGACTCACCGGACTCAGCACCTTCGGCGGCGCCGCGGCGGACCCCACGGGACTGTCCGGGCTGCCCTGGGCCCTGCTGGTGGCCCTGCTGCTCGGGCTGCCGGTACTGCTCCTGGCTCTTGCCGCCCTGTTCATGCCCCGCAGCCTTGTCCTGCCGGGGCGCACCCGGACCGCACGCTGCCTGTGGGCCGCCGCGGTCCTGATGCTGGCCGGCGGATGGCTCGCCGGACATGTCGCCTCCGGCGCCAGCGCCGATGCCCTGGTCACACCGTTCCCCGGCCCGGCCGTTTCCGCGACAGCCTTCGCGCTCCTCGGGGCCGCCCTGATCGCCGCGGAAGGCCTTCTCGACGCCGCCGACCGGACAGCCGGCACCGGGCTGGCCCGGAAGGTCCTGATCCGCGGCACGGCAGCGGCAGCCATGACCCTGCTGCTGGCCGCACCGCTGGCCGGGCTCACCGTGTGGACCGCGCAAAACCTGCTGCAGTCCTCTGCCCCGGCAGCTGCCGCCGGAGCACCCGGCGGACTCGGTACCCCGAAGCTGATTCAGCCGACCCAGGCCCGTACGCTCCCCGCCACGGCCGTTGACCGCGGCGAGGGGACCGAACAGTCCAGGACCCTGCTGATCGCCAGCAACGAAGACGGAAGCTTCGACGCAACACTCATGCGCGGTGCCGGCACCACGCTGGACGCCCTGTCCACGATCGCCGCTGCCCGCAGCATTCTGGGAGAGCCTGGCCAGGAGACGGTCCGCGACGACGACGCCGTCGCCGGATCGCTCCGGAACGTCGTGGCGACCATTGTGGCCGGCGAAGGCGTGGACCCGCGGGAGGACCTGGAGCGGCTCGGCGTCGGCTTTGTGGTGCTGCGTGTCGCCGATTCGGCCTCCGAGCTGACGGCCAGCCGCATGGACGCCGTCCCCGGCCTCGTCGCCGTCGGACAGACCGGCACAGGCTGGCTCTGGCGGGTCAGCCCGCTGGAGCAGCCGGGCATCGAGGCCTCGGACGTCGCGCACCGGGTCCGCGTGGTGGACGGCACGGGCGCGTCCGTCGGTCTGCTCCCTTCGGAGGAAATCTCGGCGGCCGGCGTTGTCCCGGCGGGCCCTGAAGGCCGCCTCGTGGTTCTTGCCGACCGGGCCGATCCAGGCTGGAGCGCCTGGCTCGACGGCCGCCGCCTGACCTCAACGACGTCGGGGTGGGCCCAGGCCTTCACCCTGCCCGCCCAAGGCGGCCAGCTGAGCATCCGGTACGAAGCGCCCTGGGCACTCCTGGCCGGAATCGCGCAGGCCGTGGTGATCGGACTGACCGTCCTCCTGGCCGTGCCCATGCCTGCCCGCCGGTCCAACACCGGCCTGTCCAGGGACGAAGCTTCCCTGCGTAAGGAACATCAGCATGCCTAAGGGCGAAGAAGAAAACGGACCGAAGCTGCGGAAGAAGGGCGTGCCGCGCGGCGGTGCACTCGGCGGCATCCTCGCAGCGGTCGCCCTCGTGGCCGCGGGCGGAGGCCTGGTATCGGCGGCGTCCCTGGCACCCCAAAGCCCCGCCAGCCGGCAGCTCGAGGCGCCTGTTGCCTCGGTGCCGGCCGGCAGCAGCGTCGGAGTGTGCCCGGGCCCTGCCCGGCTGCTCGAAGGCACCCCCGTGGGCACCGACCCCCAGTTCAGTCCGGAATCGGCTACGGCAAAGACCGCCGTCAGTGCCGCCGTGCTCGGCTCCAGCGCGGGGGTGGTTCCCGGCAGCCGGCTGGCCTCGCTCAAGGGGGCCCCTCTCACCGAGATCGCCAAGGGCGCAGCGGCTGCGCCCAGCACCTCAGCCACCGCTTCCCGCACTCCAGTGCTGCTCGCCGGCGTCGTGCCCGAACGCCAGGTAGATAACGTCAGCGTCCTCAGCGCCGACGCCCAGGATGACCGCCAGGCAGCCGCCGGCGCCGTCCTGAGCTACGCCGCCGAAGACGGGGACCTCCAAGGCTCCGCCGCCGCAGCCTGCCAGCAACCGGGCAATGATCTCTGGCTGGTCGGCGCCAACACGGCACTGGGCCGTTCCGCCGTCCTGAACCTCACTAATGCTTCCAGCACGCCGGCGACGGTGAGCCTGGATCTTTTCGGCTCCGACGGCCTTCTCCAGGCCCCCGGAAGCCGCGGCCTGCTTGTGGCGCCGGGCAGCACCCGCTCTATTGTCCTGGCCGGACTCGCGCCGGGACAGGAACGGCTCGGCGTGCGGGTCCGCAGCGCCGGCGGCCCGGTGGCTGCCGTCATCCAGCAAAGCGTGCTCCGCGGCCTGACGCCCGGCGGGGTCGACTTCATCACCCCCGGCGCCGCCCCGTCCGTCCGCCAGGTGGTTTCCGGTCTCGACATCCAGGATGCGGCGGCCCTGTCCGCCCTCACCGCGAAGCCCGGCTTCGCCGACGCAGGACCGGCACTGGAAATCGCCGTGCCGGGGGCAGCCGACGCCGTGGTTGAGATCAAGTTGTACGGGCGGGACGGCCAGAAGGCCCTGCCCGGCGGCGGGGTGGTCACGGCGAAGGCGGGGGCCGTCACGGAAGTGTCCCTGGCCGGCGTCCCGGCCGGCACCTACACTGTGGCCGCCAGTTCGGACATCTCCTTCGCGGCCACTGCCCGGCTAACACACGGACTGAAGGCGGAGGACGCCTCGGACATCGCGTTTTCTCCCGGCTCGGCCCGGCTGGGCAGCCAGCACATAGTGCCGGTTCCCCGCACGGGCGACCGGCAGCTCGTCTTCGGCGCCCCCGAAGGCAGGGCAACCGTCTCCTATACGCCCATCACTGCGGACGGCAAGATCCGGACCGCCGTCACCGCCGATATTGCCGGCGGAACTACCGTGGCCATCAAGGTCCCCGCGGACGTTGCCGGCTCGCCGCTCATTGGATACGTGGTCTCCGCCGCCGGCGACCCAGCCTACGGGGCGCTGCTCCTTGGCCGGGACGGCAGGCAGGACATCTCCACGGTGGCCTTGGCCCCGGAAGCGGCAGGACAACAGCAGGTGCCCGTCACGCTGGGGTACTAGTACCGGCGGCGGTAGACCGGGTCGAGGGACTCCGGCGGGACACCGAGCATTTCAGCCGTGTATTCCACGACGACGTCGTGCACCAGGTCCTGGAGTTCGTCCCGGGTTCCGCAGGCCTGCTCCACCACCATGCGGTACAGCGTGATGACGGGTCCGTCCTCGGCCGTCGCAGCCGTGAAGGCGCCCATCGGGGCGGGCGTGCGGTCCGCCACGAGCTGCTCCAGGCCCGGAGGGATCTCGTCAACGGCGAAGCGGACTCCGTCGAGCGGTTTGCCCCAGATGTCGTGCAGCCGCTGGGCCGAGTCCAGGACGAGATCGTCAAAGCGATCGGAGCGGGTCCGATATCCGGGCAGCGTGGGGAGCATGAGCTCGCCGCGAAGCCCCCGGCCGTGCCGGTTTCTGCGGCGCTGCCGGAAGTTCTTTCCCTGGACAGCGACGGGCGACCCGGTCAAGGGTGCGCCAGCGGGGGCGGAACCGGCGCCTGTACGTCCGGCGTCGGGGTCAGCCAACCGGACCGTGAAACCCGAATCGTGGTGCGATGACTGCATATGTTGACTCTAAACCCGCGGAATGATTTACGCGATATGGGCCGACGGCGATCCGCCGCCGCGATCCGGAGGCGTTTCAATGCGCCGTCCTGCTCCGGAGGGGGAGTAGTCTGTGATGTCGTGGGTGCAATTCGTCTGTGTTCGAGGTCTGCCTGCCGCAATTCTGCGGTGGCGACTTTGACGTACGTGTATGCCGACTCCACCGCCGTCCTGGGCCCGCTGGCCACCTACGCCGAACCGCACTGCTACGACTTGTGTGAACAGCACGCGGACTCGCTGACTGTCCCGCGCGGCTGGGAAGTCATGCGGCTCGCGATGCCCGCAACCCCGGCCGGCCCCGGCCCCGACGACCTGCTGGCACTCGCCAACGCTGTCCGCGAGGCCGCCTCCCGTCCGCCCGCTGCCGAGCCGGTCAAGGGGCAGCGCACCCTGCACCCGGCCCTGGAGGCACCGGCCCCGGCCGAGGGCGCCCGGCGCGGGCATCTGCGCGTCCTGCGCGAACCTTCCTAGGACGCCAACTGGCGGTAGTGTGGAAACTGCAAAAAGCCGTAAGCCACCAGCCACCGGCGCCTTTCGCGGCGCCCATCAGGGAGCGTTCACCATGCCCAAGCTCAGTCCCGAACTGTTGTCTGTCCTGCGATGCCCCGTCACCGGCTCCGGCCTGGTGCAGGAAGGCGAGGAGCTGGTCGCCGTCACGGCAGATGATTCCGGGAACAAGCTGCGGTACAGGATCGAGGACGGCATCCCGCTGCTGCTGCCGCCGGAGCTCCTGCCCGCCGCCACGGCGGTGCCCGCGGATGAGCACGCCGCGGCCCTGAATGACACGGCCCAGAATGACACGGCCCTGAATGACACGGCCCAGAATGACACGGCCCAGCCCGACGCCGGTGAACCCGGCGTAGCCCCCCGCCACGCGGCGGAATAGCGGACATCCAGTAAACCTGCCGGACACCCATCGCGGACGCCCCCGGCAGCGAAGAACTTCTTAGACACCGAACAACCCGGCAACACACCAGCAACGCCACCGGCCACAACAAAGGATTCACATGACTTTCGATTACAAGATTGCGGACATTTCCCTGGCCGAGGCGGGCCGCCACCAGATCCGCCTCGCTGAACACGAAATGCCCGGACTCATGTCCCTGCGCGAGGAGTTCGGTGCCAGCCAGCCGCTCAAGGGCGCCCGGATCGCCGGCTCGCTGCACATGACAGTCCAGACCGCCGTGCTGATCGAAACCCTCACCGCCCTCGGCGCCGAAGTCCGCTGGGCTTCCTGCAACATCTTCTCGACCCAGGATGAAGCCGCCGCCGCAGTGGTGGTCGGCACCGGCACCGTCGAGAACCCCCAGGGCGTCCCCGTGTTCGCCTGGAAGGGCGAGACGCTGGAGGAATACTGGTGGACGGCCCAGCAGATCCTCACCTGGCCGGGCGCCGACTCCAACCCCGAGCTGGGCCCGAACATGATCCTCGACGACGGCGGCGACGCCACCATGCTGGTCCACAAGGGCGTCGAATTCGAGGCGGCCGGGGCAGTGCCCGCCCCCGCCGAGGACGAGTCCGAGGAAGGCCGCGTGTTCCTCGACGTACTGCGCGCTTCCCTGGCCGAGGACCCGCAAAAGTGGACCCGCATCGGCTCCGTGCTGCTCGGCGTCACCGAAGAGACCACCACCGGCGTCCACCGCCTGTACCAGCTGGCGGAGCAGGGCAAGCTGCTCTTCCCGGCCATCAATGTCAACGACTCCGTCACCAAGAGCAAGTTCGACAACAAGTACGGCATTCGCCACTCCCTGCCTGACGGAATCAACCGTGCCACCGACGTCCTGATGGGCGGCAAGGTCGCCGTCGTCTGCGGCTACGGCGACGTCGGCAAGGGCGCTGCCGAGGCCTTCCGCGGTCAAGGTTCCCGCGTGATCGTCACCGAAATCGATCCGATCTGCGCGCTTCAGGCAGCCATGGACGGCTACCAGGTGGCGAAGCTCGAAAGCGTCCTCAGCGAAGGCCACATTTTCATCACCACCACCGGCAACAAGGACGTCATCATGGCCGAGCACATGGTCGGTATGCGTGACAAGGCGATCGTGGGCAACATCGGCCACTTCGACAACGAGATCGACATGGCAGGACTGGCCAAGGTCCCCGGGATCAAGAAGGTCGAAATCAAGCCCCAGGTGCACGAGTGGGTCTTCGAAGCAGACCCCGACACGGGAGAGGGCAGCCGCTCCATCATCGTCCTCTCGGAAGGCCGCCTGCTGAACCTCGGCAACGCCACCGGACACCCCTCCTTCGTGATGAGCAACTCCTTCGCCAACCAGACGATCGCCCAGATCGAACTGTTCACGAAGGCAGGCCAGCCCGAGGGCCAGCGCGAATACGAGAACCAGGTCTACGTGCTGCCGAAGATCCTCGATGAGAAGGTCGCCCGGCTGCACCTCGGCGCCCTCGGTGTGGAGCTGACCGAGCTGTCCAAGGAACAGGCCGAGTACCTGGACCTCGACGTGGCCGGGCCGTACAAGCCTGAGCACTACCGCTACTAGGAAGCCCATCAGGGGTCCCGGACGAGTGTCCGGGGCCCCTTTTTGTGACCGTTTTGTGCGGCCTTTTGTAATCGGATCGTGGTCGAATCGGTCCGGGGTTCCAAGGTAACTCGCTTATGCTGGCAAGATGACGTGTGGAAACGCCCGGGTCCTGTGATGGCCCTGAAAACCTGGACTACCGGCCGCAAGATCGCCCTGCTGGGGGTGCTCTGCGCCCTGGCAGCAGGCGGCGGAGCCTTCGCCGCAGCGGCTCCCGGGCTGGCCCAATCAGCCATTTCCTCCGAGGCAGGATCCCCGGCACGGACCACTCCGGGGCTCGCCGTTCCGGTGGTAGCCCTCGCGGAACTCGCCGTCACGCCGGCCGACGGCGCCACGCAGGTCAACCCCGCAGCGCCGGTGACGCTCAAGGTCACCAACGGGCGCATTGAACGGGCGGCCCTCACGAGCGAGGACGGCGACACCGTTCCCGGCACCCTGAGCGGGGACGAATCGGCCTGGACCTCGTCCGGTGACCTTAAATTCAACACCCCGTATAAGTACACCTACACCGTGGTGGACGACGCCGGACGCAAGACCAACAGCACGCGGACGTTCACCACCGTCTCCACAGCCAACGAGGCCGACGCCGCGATCTACCCCCTGGACGGGATGAAGGTGGGCGTGGCCCAGCCCCTGCAGATCACCTTCAGCGAGCCGGTCCTGAACCGGGACGCCGTCGAAAAGGCCATCAAGATCACCTCCAGCTCCGGCCAGGCGGGAGATTTCCGCTGGTTCAGCAAAAACACCGTCAGGTACCGGCCGGAGGCCTTCTGGGCGGCAAACAGCACCATCACCATGGACATGCAGATGTTCGGCGTCGAACTGGGCAACGGGCAGGTGGGCAACTTCAACAAAAAGGTGACCATCCACATCGGGGACAAGAAAGTGGCAGTGGCCGACGCAAAGGCCCATACCTTCTCCGTGAGCGTCAACGACCAGCCGGCCGGGAAATGGCCGGCGACCATGGGGGACACCCGCTTCCCTTCGGCCCGCGGCTACCTCGTGTTCATGGAGAAGCACCGCGTCGAGCACATGGATGCCTCCACCATCGGGCTCAAGCCGGGGGACCCGGCCTACTACGGCCAGCTGGACGTCAACTACGCCACCCGCCTGACGCCCAGCGGGGAGTTCATCCACCAGGCCACGGAGTCTGCAATGCCCTACATCGGCAAGGCGAACCTCTCCCACGGCTGCATCGGCCTTGGCGCGGACGGTGCGAAGTGGGTCTTTGACAACATGACCACTGGCGACGTGGTCCAGGTGGTGAACACCGAGGGGGAGTACGCCAACTACGACGACGGCTTCGGGGACTGGAACATCCCATGGGCCCAATACGCCAACTGACGGGGTGGCACCCCGCCGAGCCCAAACCTCTGACGGTAGGCTCGGAGCCAGATAAGTTGCGCAGCCGGGCGCAGGCCGGGCGGCGCGAAAGCCTACGGAAGCGAAGCTCCACGTGACTGACAAAAGTCCTACCCCTCCCGACCGGCCGGATCCGCACCTGGATCCGACGGATGACACCGACGAGCCCGCCTTCGACTGGATGAAGCCGGCGCCGTCCGCCAAGTCCACTGCAAAATCCACTGCAAATCCCGCCACCGGCCCCGCCACCGGGGCATCGGTCGCGCCGGCCGCGACAAAGAACGACGGCGCCGTACCAGCGGCCGGGCCGGCGGATGCGGGGCTTACCAAGAAAGACACCGGCGCGGGAGCGGCGGCCACATCCTCGGCCGGCCAGCCCGGGAGCCGTGCCGACCGCAAGGCGGCCGAAGCCGCGGCCGTGCCGTCGGGCGCTGTTCCGTCGGGCACTGTGCCGTCGAGCGCTGCCCGGTCAGGCGCTGTTCAGTCAGGCGCTGCCCGGCAGGGAACGGCCTCGGACGAGCCGCTGCAGACCTCCGCCCTGCAGATCCGTCCTCCGCAGGAGGAAGTTGAACGCCGCAATGCCGAGCGCGAGCAGGCTGCCAAGACCAAGCCCGTCCTTCCGCGCGTCATGCAGGTGCTGCTCGCGGTGATCTACCCGCTGATCCTGCTGGTGCTGGCCGTCCGTGCCGTGACCAGCCCCCTGTTCCTCTGGGTGGAATACAACCGCCCGGGCTTCCCCGGCGACGGCTACGGCTTCAGCACCGATGACCGCATGACGTACGGCTCCTACGCTGTGGACTACCTCAGCAACTGGTCGGGCCCCCGCTACCTTGGCGATCTTGTGGACCAGAGCGGGGACCGGCTGTTCAAGGACGGCGAAGTGAGCCACATGGCCGACGTCAAGGCCGTCATTCTGTCCACCTTCGGTGCCGGCACCCTGCTGATCCTGCTGGCCCTGATCGCCGTGATCTACCTGAAGCGGCGCCACAACGGGGGAGTCCGCCGCGGGCTGTTCGCAGGCTCGATCGTCACACTCGCGATCATCATCGGCCTCGGATCCCTCGCCGTACTCGGCTGGGAGCAGTTCTTCACCGAGTTCCACCGCATTTTCTTCGCCAACGGAACCTGGACGTTCTCGCTCCAGGACACCCTGATCCGGCTGTTCCCGGGCCAGTTCTGGGTGGACGCGGGAATTGTGATCGGCGGCCTCGTCCTGCTGGCTTCCCTTCTCACCCTGATCCTGACCTGGCCCACGCGCAGGCGCCGCGGCCTTGGCAAAAAGGCAGCCGCGTCCAAGGACGCCAGCACTGATACCGGAACTGACTCCGACGCCGATGCTGCCGGGAATGCGACCGCGGCAGCCGGCAGTACCAGCGGCAGCACCGGCAGCAGCGTGCGCACCCGGCACACTGTCTGACGGCACGCTCTCTGACGGCCCTCTCTGACGTGGTGAGCCGCAGGCGCTCTCAGCCGTAGATGCGGTTGATCTGCTCCTGGTAGTCCCGCACGACGGCGGCCCGCTTGAGTTTCAGCGAGGGTGTCAGGTGCCCTGATTCCACGGTGAAGTCGGCGTCCAGGATGACGAAGCTCCGGATGGATTCAGCCGTGGAGACCAGGAGGTTGGCCTCGTCGATGGCGCCCTGGATGGAGCTTCGGACCGTCGCGTCCGCAGCGGCTTCGGCCGGATCCATGACCGGCACATTCCGGGCGGTGCACCAGTTGCGCAGGCCTTCGGCGTCCAGGTTGACCAGTGCAGAGACGAACGGCCGGCCGTCCCCGACCACCACGGCCTGTCCCACCAGCTGGTGCTCGCGGATCTTCTCCTCCAGCGGGCCAGGGGCGACGTTCTTGCCGCCCGCGGTGACCAGCAGGTCCTTCTTCCGGCCCGTGATGGTCAGGAAGCCGTCCTCGTCGAGGGAGCCAAGGTCGCCCGTCCGGAAGAACCCGTCCACGAATGCTTCGGCGTTGGCTGCCTCGTTGGCGTGGTAGCCCTTGAAGACACCGATGCCCTTGACCAGGATCTCGCCGTCGTCGGCCACCCGGACAGTGGTGCCCGGCACCGGGATCCCGACTGTTCCCACCTTGGTCCGGGCAGGGGTGTTGGCCGTGCACGGTGCCGTGGTTTCCGTCAGGCCGTAGCCTTCCAGGACGGGGATGCCAGCGCCGCGGAAGAAGTGGGCGTCGTTGGCGCTCAGGGGGCTGGCGCCGGAAACCGTGTACTCCAGCCGGCCGCCGAAAGCTTGCCGGAGCCTGGGATACAGCAGCCGGTCGAAAAGTGCGTGCCGGGCACGCAGAAAGAGACCCGGGCCCGTGCCGTGGCCCCGGGAGGCGGCGTCAAGGGCCTTGGAGTAGTCGATGGCGGTCGCAGCAGCAGCGGTGAAGATACGGCCCTTGCCGGCAGCGGCGGCCTTGTGCGCGGCTCCGGCGTAGACCTTTTCGAATATCCGCGGGACCACCAGCAGGAACGTGGGCTTGAAGCTTGCCAGGTCTTCCAGGAGCTCCTTGGCGCTTGCGGTGTGCCCAACAGTGGTGCCGGCGCTCAGGCAGATCACCTGCACTGCCCTCGCCAGGACATGGGCCAGCGGCAGGAACATCAGCGTCCTGGAGCGCGGCCGCATCAGGATCCCGGGCAGGAACAGGATAATGTTCTTCGCGACCAGGGCAAAGTTGCCGTGCGTAATCTCGCAGCCTTTGGGCCTGCCGGTGGTGCCCGAGGTGTAGACCAGGGACGCAACATCCGCGAGGGACGCAGCAGTGCGGTGACGCTCAAGCTCGGCATCGGTCACCCCCGAGCCGGCGGCGGCCAGACTCGAAAGGTTCGGCGCGGCGCCGTCGTGCTCCATCCGCACCACGGCGATCACCCGGTCGCCGAGGACGGCGGAGGCGTTCAGGACGTCCTGGACAAGGACGGCCTTGGCCTGGTCCTCGACGAACACGTGCCGGGCGCCCGAGTCGTGGAGGATCCACTCGACCTGGCTCGCGGAGGAGGTCTCGTAGATCGGTACCGTGACGCCGCCAGCGAACCAGATGGCAAAATCCACCACCGTCCACTCGTAGCGGGTGGCGGACATGACGGCCACGGTTTCGCCCGGCGTGAGTCCGCCGGCAATCAGGCCTTTGGCCAGGGCAGTGACCTGCGCCAGGAATTGTTGGACCGGGACATCAGTCCAGCCGCCGGGGCCCTTGCGGGAGTAGAGGGCGTGCACGGGGTCCTTGGCATGCTGCTCCAGGAGCAGGTCCGTCACGTTGCTCTCCGGATCCAGCTCCACGAGCAGTCCGGTGCTTGCTTCTCTCACAGCCGAGTCTCCATTCCTGGTCCGCCCGAAGTGCGGCGGACTTCCCTGCAATCCTGCCCTAGATCCAGGAGGGCATCCACATCCGGAAGCGCCAGTCCTGGTACGGGATCACCTCGGCAGTCCAGACCGGGTAGAAGAACGCGGACAGCAGCACGGCCGCCACCACAAACAGCGCCACCATGCAGAAACCGGACCGCCGGCGCCAGAGGGGGTCGCTGCGCTGGCCGAGAACCAGCCCCAGGCAATAGACGAGCGCCAGTATCAGGAACGGTTCAAAGGACACGGCGTAGAAGAAGAAAGTGGTGCGCTCCGGGTACAGGAACCAGGGCAGGTAGCCGGCGGCAACCCCTGCCAGGACCGCGCCCGCGCGCCAGTCGCGGCGGCCCGCCCACCAGAACAGCAGGACGCCCAGGCTGACGGCCGCGCTCCACCAGATCAACGGGTTGCCTACCGAAAGGATGGCGGTGGTGCAGTTATTGAGATCGCAGCCCGGGCTGCCCTGCCCGGGGGATTCGTAGAAGAAGGACGTCGGCCGGCCCATGACCAGCCAGCTCCAGGCACTGGCCTCATAGGGATGGTCGGCATTCAAGCCCTGGTGGAACTTGTAGGCCTCAAGGTGGTAGTGCGCCAGGGACCGCACGGCGTCAGGCAGCCAGCCCCACTCGGCCGAGGGGTTGGTCTCGGCCCAGTGCCGGAAGTAGGCATCCGTGGACCGGAACCAGCCGGTCCACGTGGCACCGTAGACTACGGCGGCCACCGGAACGATGCTCAGGAAGGCCGGGACGCCGTCCTTGAGGATGCCGCCGCTGATCCAGGCATGCACGCCGGCTATGCGCCGCGCACTGAGGTCCCAGAACACGGTCAGCAGCCCGAAGCCGGCCAGGAAGAACAGGGCGGACCATTTCGTGCCCACCGCCAGGCCCAGGCAGACGCCCGCGGCGAGGCGCCACCACCGGACGCCGAGCCAGGGCCCGGTAGTGAGCTCGAGAGCCGAGGGGCTTCCCGTGGGGGAGGCTGCTGCCTGCCGGCCGAGCCGGGCTGCCAGCCGCCGCCGGCCGTCGTCGCGGTCCATCAGCAGGGCCCCGAACGCGGCAAGGATCCAGAACATGAGGAAGATGTCCAGCAGCGAGGTCCGGGACATGACGAGGTGGTGGCCGTCCACGGCGAGCAGGACGCCGGCAACAGCGCCCAGGGTCAGCGAGCGGAAGAGCTTCTGCGTGATCAGGACCAGCAGCAAAATGGACAGTGTCCCCGTCAGGGCCGCACCGAACCGCCAGCCGAAGGGATTATCCGCTCCGAACAGCCACATGCCGGCGGCGATCATCCACTTGCCGACCGGCGGGTGGACCACGTATTCCGGCGTGTCCAGCAGCACGCCGGGGTTGCCGGCAATGAAGGAATCGTTCGCCCGGTCAGGCCAGCTGCGCTCATAGCCGCTCACCAGGAACGAGTACCCGTCTTTGACATAGTAGGTTTCGTCAAAGACCAGGTTTCGCGGCGTGTCCAGCCGGACGAAACGCAGGACGCCGCCCAGCGCTGCCGTGAGGGTGGGGATAAGCCAGTACCAGAGCCGGAGCGACGCCGGGTAGTCCCGCCAGCTGTGGAAGCTGCCGAGCAGGCGTTCTTTGAGGGCCTCGGTAGTGAAAGCCTCGGCGGGGCCGTGGATCCAGCGGTGTCCCTCCAGGTTGCGGCCGGTGCGGAAACGGCCCCGGGCCTGGCTACCGGTCCTGCCGTTGGCGCTGCCGGGGCCTGAAGTCGGCGATGCGGCAGGGCCGGCTTCGGGCCGCCGCGTGGGGGTCTGGGTCACGTTGCCATGCTACCTTTCGCGGCTGTGCCGCGAGGCCCCGCCCCGGCGGCAGTAGGCTGGTCTTGTGGACCACGAACCGAGCACTTCACCCCTTCTTCCCGCCGACGACAGCACATCCGACGTCGGACCTGACGCCGGCACAGGCGCGCCGGCCGCCGGCGGTCCCGGCAGGATCGTCCTCGCGGCGACGCCGATCGGGAACGCCGGCGATGCCTCTGCGCGGCTCCTGGAGCTGCTGACGACAGCGGACATCGTTGCCGCCGAGGACACCCGGCGGCTTCATCGACTCGTTCAGAATCTCGGCATCACCGTGGCCGGCCGGATCATCAGCTATCACGAACACAACGAGGCAGCCAAGACTGCTGACCTGCTGGACCAGGTCCGGTCCGGCAAGACCCTCGTCATGGTGACCGACGCCGGCATGCCGTCCGTATCCGACCCGGGGTTCCGGCTAGTTGAAGGTGCCGTGGCGGCCGGCCTGAAAGTCACCGCGGCGCCGGGACCTTCGGCCGTGCTGACCGCACTGGCCCTGTCCGGGCTGCCGACGGACCGCTTTTGCTTCGAGGGCTTCCTGCCCCGCAAGGCAGGCGAACGCTCCTCGCGGCTGGCGGACCTGGACACCGAGCGGCGCACCATGGTGTTTTTCGAGGCGCCGCACCGGCTGGAAGCGATGCTAAGGGCGCTGCATGAACGCTTCGGCGCCGAGCGCCGGGCCGCCGTGTGCCGTGAACTGACCAAGACCTATGAAGAGGTCATCCGCGGCACCCTGCGCGAACTGCTGCAATGGGCCGAGTCCAACGAGGTGCGCGGCGAAATCGCCGTGGTGGTGGGCGGCGCTCCCGAGCGCGAACCCGGCCGGCCGGAGGACCACGTCGCGGCCGTCAACGGGCTGATCGCCCAGGGCGTCCGGCTCAAGGAGGCCGTCGCCGCGGTGGCCGACGACGCCAAGGTCAGCAAGCGCGAACTGTACTCCGCGGTCCTTGCCGCCCGGTGAGCCGGCCGGACGTTCCGCCGTCCCTCAGACCCTCCCGGGGCCGTTTTCGGTCGCCCGGACGTGGTTGTGCAGCTGCACAGCATTTTTGCGAACGGGTAGTGCGCACATGCATAGACTTGCCCGCGAGCTCGGCAGTACCGTGGCAGTAATCCAGACGCCCGGGCCTGTGCGGGAACGGGCGCCTAATCCAAAAAATGAATTCACGCGAACTAGTGCCACCACACTAGGGCGAACCGAATTGCTGACGAGGGAGTCGTTGTGACTGTAACTGCCCAGCCCATTGTTTCTGCGGAGCGGGAGAGCGCCCTGCTGGCCTCGGTCCCGACGGGCCTGCTGATCAACGGCGAGTGGCGTCCGGCCGCTTCCGGGAAGACCTTCGACGTCGAGGACCCCGCGACGGGCAAGGTGCTGCTGAGCATTGCCGATGCCGGTCCGGAGGACGGCAAGGCCGCCCTGGACGCTGCCGCCGTTGCGCAGGAGTCCTGGGCGAAGGTCCCGCCACGGGAGCGGGGCGAGATCCTGCGCCGGGCCTTTGAACTGGTCACCGAGCGGGCCGAGGACTTTGCGCTGCTGATGACCCTGGAGATGGGCAAGCCGCTGGCCGAGGCCCGCGGCGAGGTCACGTACGGCGCGGAGTTCCTGCGCTGGTTCTCCGAGGAAGCCGTCCGCGCGTTCGGCCGCTACTCCGTCTCCCCGGACGGCAAGTCCCGGCTGCTGGTGACCAAGAAGCCCGTGGGCCCGTGCCTGCTGATCACGCCGTGGAACTTCCCGCTGGCCATGGCGACCCGGAAGGTCGCCCCGGCCGTCGCCGCGGGCTGCACCATGGTGCTGAAGTCCGCGAACCTGACCCCGCTGACCTCCCAGCTGTTTGCGGCCGTGATGGTTGAGGCCGGGCTGCCCGCCGGTGTCCTGAACGTCATTCCCACCTCCACCGCCGGCGCGACGACCGGGCCGCTGATCAAGGATTCCCGGCTGCGGAAGCTCTCCTTCACCGGCTCCACCGAGGTCGGCCGCCGGCTGCTCTCCGATGCCTCCGAGACGGTGCTGCGCACCTCGATGGAACTCGGCGGCAACGCCCCGTTCGTCGTGTTTGAGGACGCCGACATCGACGCCGCCGTCG
>JBKPJW010000225.1:0-5737 GCA_046730875.1 Actinomycetota bacterium
CCACCGTACTGGCCGACATCTCATCCGCCGCGCAGAAGATCAAGGCGACCCGGAAGTGCGTGGGCCAGGAGGACCTGCAGAACCTCCCGACCAGCAAGTAGGTTCTGCCCGCCCGGGAGTGGGCCCACGCCGGCAGGGTTCCCTGACCGAAGCGGAGCGAGGTTAGGGTGCCGGTGGGGACTAGCGCAGGCCGGTCTTGCGGTGCAGTGCCAGGTGGATCAGCTCGTCAATCAGCTCGGCGTAGTCCACCCCTGAGGCCTTCCACATCTGCGGATACATGCTCTTGGGCGTAAACCCGGGCATCGTGTTGATTTCGTTGATGATCAGTTCGCCCTCAGGCGTGTAGAAGAAGTCAACCCGGCTCAGTCCTTCGGCACCGACGGCATCGAAGGCGACGGCGGCCAGTTCCCGAACCCGGGTGATTGCCTCGCCGGGGAGGTCTGCCGGGCAGCTGAGCGCGGCGGCGTCGTCCACGTATTTTGCGTTGAAGTCATAGAACTCGTGGCCGCCCCCCGCCACGGAAATCTCGCCCGGCATGGACGTCCTGGGGGCATCGGTCCCCCGCCCCTCCAGCACGGCGCATTCGATTTCGCGGCCCGTAATGCCGGCTTCGATGACCAGCTTGGGGTCGTGCTCGCGGGCGGCCTCGATTGCGGCGTCCAGGCCCTCCAGGGAATCCACCTTGGAGATGCCCATGGAAGATCCCGCCCTGGCCGGCTTAACAAACACAGGGAAGCCCAGCTGGTCCACGCGCTTGCGGACGGTTTCGGGATCATTGCGCCACTGGCGGTCGGTCACGGCGATGTAGGGCCCCACGCGGAGGCCCGCCGCTTCAAAGACCACTTTCATGAAGTGCTTGTCCATGCCGACGGCGGACGCCAGCACGCCCGCACCGACGTAGCGGGTGTCGGAGAGTTCCAGGAGGCCCTGAATGGTCCCGTCTTCGCCGAAAGGGCCGTGCAGCAGCGGGAAGACGACGTCCACCGCGCCGAGCTCCTGCGGGACAGCGTTCGGGGACGCCACGATCAGCTGGTGCTCACCGCCGATCTCGGCCAAAGCCACGGTCTGTTCCGAAGGCGCCACTTCAGGCAGTGAGGTCGCGGAGAGTGACCATTCGTTGGTATCACCGGAGGCCAGAACCCACTGGCCGGTCTTGGCGATCCCGATGGGGATCACCTCGTACTTGTCCTTGTCGATGGCGCCCAGGACGCCGGCCGCCGTCACGCAGCTGACGGCGTGCTCGCTGGAGCGGCCGCCGAACAGCACAGCCACGCGGGGTTTGGACTGGCCCGTACGGCCTTCTGTGGTCATGTTGTTCTCTGACACTCTCAGTGATCGCCTTCGGGTTTCAGGTCCCGGGACAGCAGCAGCGGCCCCAGTTCGTCTACGGACAACTTACCGGCCAGCACGGCGACGACGGCTGCCGTGATGGGCATGTCGACGCCGAGCTTTCCGGCGAGTTCGTGGACCGCCTGGCTGGATTTGATGCCTTCAGCGGTCTGTTTCATTTCCGCCGTGACCTGCTCGAGGGTCAGCCCCTTGCCGAGCAGCCTGCCGGCCGTGTGGTTCCGGGACAGTGGAGAGGAGCAGGTGGCCACGAGGTCGCCCAGGCCGGCGAGCCCAGCCATAGTCCGGGCCTCGCCCCCCAGGGCGAGTGTCAGCCGGGAAGTTTCAGCCAGGCCCCGGGTGATGACCGAGGCCTTCGTGTTATCCCCCATCTGCTTGCCTTCGCAGATTCCCACGGCCAGGGCGATGACGTTCTTGACGATGCCGCCGATTTCGACGCCGACCACGTCCGTGGTGGTGTACGGGCGGAAGTAGGGCGCGGTGCAGCTGCGGGCGACCCAGCCTGCCGTTTCAGGATCAGTGCACGCCACGACGGACGCTGTGGGTTCTTCCCGGGCGATCTCCATGGCCAGGTTGGGGCCGGAAACCACGGCCAGCCGGTTGGCGGGCAGGTCCAGCTCCGCGCAGATGACTTCGCTCATGCGGGCATCGGTGTGGAGTTCGAGGCCCTTCATGAGCGACACGACGACGGCTCCGGGCGCCAGGTGCTGCTTCCACTCCCGCAGTTGCGGACGCAGGGTCTGCGCCGGGACAGCCAGGATGACCAGCTCGGCGCCGGAGAGGACGTCGGCGACGTTCGTGGACGCAGTGATACTGGACGGCAGGGTGATGCCCTTCAGGTACTGCTCGTTGCGGTGCCGGGCATTGATCTGGTCCACAATTTCCGTACGCCGGCCCCAAAGGCAGATGCTTGGCCGGGCCCCGGAGGCTGTGGCGGCGTCGGCTACCACTTTCGCGAAGGTGGTGCCCCAGGAGCCTGCGCCCAGGACGGCAATGGTAGTGGCGGAACCGGCGCCGCGGATGGCCGCCGTCACGCGATGCCGTCCGGGTCAGTACCCGTGGCGGCGTCGGTGCCCGTGATCTTGCTCGGGTTTGCCCTCGTGTTGGTCGCTTTGCCGACCGCTTCGGGCTTGGTCGTTTTGCCCAGCTCGACAATGCGGCCGTGCGTGGACTGGTTGTGCGCCGCCGGGTCCCAGCGCTGGGCGGGCGGCTGTTCGCCGCGCAGTCCGGCCAGGAGGCCGGTAATGGCTTCCATGATGACATTCGTGGCCGCGGCGAGCGTTGCCTTGTCCAGCGGACGGCCCGCGAAAGCGCTCAGGTCCACGGGATCCCCCACCACCAGGCGGGAGGTCTTGCGGGGGAAGATGTAGAAACGCTTCGCGTACCGCGGAAAGACCTCCTGGGCGCCCCAATGGGCAATGGGTACCACGGGGATGCCACTCTCCAGCGCCATGCGCGCGGCACCGGTGTGGCCCTTCATCGGCCAGAGTGCCGGGTCCCGGGTCAGGGTCCCCTCGGGGTAGATGATGATGGCCCCGCCCTCGCTGACGACCTCCTTGGCGAGCTGCAGCGAGCGGTTCCCTCCCGCCGTCGAGCGTTCCACCGGGATTTGCTTTGTGGACCGCAGGACCGCGCCCAGCACCGGCACCTTGAAGAGGCCGGCTTTGGCGAGGAAGTGCGGCATCCGCTTCTGGTTATAGAGCATGTGCCCCACCACCAGCGGGTCGATCTCCGTGCAGTGGTTGGGCGCGGCGATGAATCCTCCGGCAGGCAGCTTCTCGAGGCCTTCCCACTTCTTGTTCATCAGCAGGTTCATCACGGGCCGGACGATCACCGCGACTGCCACAAACGTGGCGTGGCTCTTGGCCGATTCCTTCACAAGGTCCCCGCTACTTGGCAGAAGTAATGTCGAAATCGGCGCCGAGGCCCGCGAGCTTCTCGGTGAAGCGCTCGTAGCCGCGGTTGATGATGTCGATTCCCGTGACTCGGGAGGTTCCGGTGGCGGCCAGGGCGGCAATGAGGTGGCTGAACCCGCCGCGCAGGTCCGGGACGTCGATGTCGGTGCCCTTGAGCTGCGTCGGTCCCGAGATCACGGCCGAGTGCAGGAAGTTGCGCTGGCCGAAGCGGCACGGCACGCTGCCGAGGCACTCACGGTGGACCTGGATGTTGGCGCCCATACGGATCAGCGCGTCGGTGAAGCCGAACCGGTTCTCGTACACGGTCTCGTGGACGATCGAGACGCCCTCGGCCTGGGTCAGGGCGACGATGAGGGGCTGCTGCCAGTCCGTCATGAAGCCGGGGTGCACGTCCGTTTCGAGGACCAGCGGGTTGAGCTTGCCGCCGCGGTGGTAGAAGCGGATGCCGTCGTCGCCGATGTCCATGCCGCCGCCGACCTTGCGGTAGGTGTTCAGGAACGTCATCATGTCGCGCTGTGTGGCGCCTTCAACAAAGATGTCGCCGCGGGTGACCAAAGCCGCGGAAGCCCAGGACGCCGATTCGTTGCGGTCCGAGAGGGCACGGTGGTTGTAGCCGCCGAGGTCACGGACGCCTTCGATCCTGATGGTGCGGTCTGTCTGGACGCTGATGATCGCGCCCATCTTCTGCAGCACCGCGATGAGGTCCACGATTTCCGGCTCGGTGGCCGCACCGGAAAGTTCGGTGATGCCTTCGGCGCGTGTGGCGCTCAGCAGGACCTGCTCGGTGGCGCCGACGGACGGGTACGGCAGGGCAATCTTGGCACCCTTGAGGCCGTTGGGGGCCGAGATGTGGATGCCGCCGGGGCGCTTTTCCACGACGGCACCGAACTGGCGCAGGACATTCAAGTGGTAGTCGATCGGCCGGTCGCCGATCTTGCAGCCGCCCAGATCCGGGATGAAGGCCTCGCCGATGGCGTGGATCAAGGGACCGCACAGCAGGATCGGAATGCGCGAATCACCGGCGTGGGCATCAATGGCGGTGCTGGAGGCCGTCTTGGCATCCTTGGGGTCAAGGGTCAGATCGCCGGTCACGGGGTCCTTGTCAACCCTTACGCCGTGCAGCTGAAGCAGGCTCGTGACAACCTCTACGTCCTTGATTTCGGGGACGTTGCGCAACACCGACGGCTCGTTGCCCAGCAGGGCAGCAACCATGGCCTTGGGGACAAGATTCTTGGCCCCGCGAACGGTGACCCGGCCAGTGAGCGGGACGCCTCCGCGGATTGTCAAAACACTACTCATATACCAGTTTCCTAACGACTACTCGCCCCCAAATCCTTACAAAGGCTCCAGCTAAGCATAGGAGCATCAGTTACCGATCTGAAATACGGAGCGGTTCGAGATGCCGCTCCCTGGCGCGGCGTGAACGGATATTGCCCGCGGACGGGGAGCCTTCAAGTTGCCCGTGACATCTCATTGTCCTCGGCGTGGCGGAAACATGCGGGAGGCGTGCCGGTCCTCCGTTGTTCGGCGCCATGACCCTGGTCTCCGGCACCACCGAAGAAGGCACAGGGAACGCACCATGGCCATCGCCAAAGGCTCCGCCACCGGAACCTGGAGGGTCACCCTCTTCCCCCTCGACACCATTGGCAGGCTTCCAAACCCTGGCAACTTTCAACGTAAGGGCAACCTGCCCGGTCTCTCAGCAACACCCAGTGTCTGGCACCGCCACGGTTGGCAGCACCCTCACGGCCGTACCTGAACCTGATCGCCCGCCACGGTGGCACTCACCTACTAGTAGCACGGCTCCGGCGTCGCCATCACCGGCGCCCGCTTGCCGAGCTACATGCTCACGGACTGCGACATCGGAAGGACGGTCACGGTCCGCGTAACAGGCAAGAAGGCCGCTTTCATCTTCCGAGACCACCGCCCGCACGGCTGCCGACAGACGCTAGCGGCAGGTTTCCGCTAAACGCCTGGCGCACGGATCAGCCGGGCCCTTAGTGTCAGAGGTCGCTGAGACACTTGATTCATGGACGGCAAGCAGGGGCCCGAAGTGGTTCCGGCAGCACACGGCGAGGCTGGCTTCAGCCGCGCCGGGCGTGGTGCCGGGACCGATACGGCCGTGGACTGCCGTACCGGCGATCGCGACGCCGACTGCCGTGCCGGCGATCGCGCCGGGGAGTGCGGTGCCGGCACCCATGCGGCCGCCGCTCACCGGGGCCGACGCCTGTCCGCCCCGCCCGTGACGGAAGCTGCCCGGATTATCACCCGGATCCGCGAGCTGGAGGACCAGAAATCGGCCGCGGCCGCCGAACAGGCCCGGCTCGCCGTGGCTTTCGACCTGCTCCAGCGCCGCGAGCAGGCCGCCGCCGGGATCCCCGCCGAGAAGCTCGGTACCGGGACCGGCGCGCAGATCGCCCTGGCCCGGCGCGAATCCCCCGCCAAAGGCGGCCGGCTCCTCGGCCTCGCCAAAG